>JANLUV010000279.1:0-4009 GCA_031363685.1 Alphaproteobacteria bacterium
GGCTTCCGCCCACCAGCGACAGGACAAGCAGCACGAAGCCGACGATCCGGCCGGGCCGGGCATGGGAGAACCATGGCGCGGCGCACAGGCACAGCGCCGGAATCATCGGCATCGCGTATCCGGGCGAGAGATAGCTGCCGAAGCCCAGCACGCTGAAGGTAGCGGCCAGCGCCCATTTCTGCTCGAACGACATGCGGCGGCGGCGGCCGGCCAACATGGCGATAACCGCCAGCGGCAGGACCACGACGACGATCAGGGCCAGGCCGCCCATACGGAAGGCCCAGGGATCTGGCACACGGCCGAAAATGGACAGGAAGTTGGCAAAGACGAATGCCTCTCCGTGGCCCAGCGCTGCATAGTACGCCCAGGCGATCGCGGTCGGCGCCAGCGCGCACCCTGCCCATGCCAGCGTCCAGCCGATCAGGCGCGGCGAGACGCCCCACGCCTTGCGCCCTTCCAACATCAGCACCGCGCCTAGGAACACGCCTTCGAACACCACCGTGTACTTGATCTGGATCGCCATGCCGACCAGCAGCATCGCGGCCAGACCGCACGGGACGATCGGCCCGCGCTGCTGGCTGGCGCGGCGCACCAGCAGCGCCGCCAGCACCACCGGCAGGTTGTAGAACACTGCCGCAGCGCCGCCTTCGCCCTCCATGAAATTGAGCCAGAAGACATAGAGCAACGCCGCAACCAGCGCGCCAAACCGCCCGGCATCGCGCAGCGCGCCGCGATAGATCGCATAGGCGGTCGCGGCCACGAAACCCGCCGCAAGCAGCTTGTAGTTAACGAACGGGTCGCCGCCCGGCAGCAGCGCAAGCGCATAGACTAGGAACAACCCGATCGGCTTGCGGTCCCAGATATCGATATAGGGCAGCGCGCCGTGCAGCATCCGGTCGGCCGCCAGCAGGAAGAACTGTTCGTCGAACCCCAGGACCGGATCGCCAAACGTCTGCCCGCGTGCGACCAGCACCGCCAGCCCGATCACCGCGAATACCAGCCAGTTGGTGCCCGCCTTCGTCTGCGCGCCCAGAAATGCCGTCATCTGCGCCGCTCTGCCCCGTTTACTGCGGCACTTGCCCTAGCAGGTACGGCCCAAAGCACCAGACACGCTCTTCGCCGCATCCTGCCGGGTTGCACGTCAGGCCGCAGGCATCAGTTCCTTGAGCGGCACGGCGGTATCAGCCAGCTTGTCGAGGTCGGGCGAAACCCCGGCCTCCACCAGCTTGCGGCCCTGCACATAGTCCTTGACCATGTTCACGCAATCAAGCGCGATGACCTTGCCGCCCTTCAGATAGATGATCGAGAACGAGCGGTTTTCCGGCTTCCCGCGCAACACGGCGCTGTCATAGCCGACCGACAGCCCGGCAGTCTGCAGCTTGAGGTCATACTGGTTCGACCAGAACCACGGAAAGGCGTGGTACCGCTTTTCAGCGCCGCAGATCGCCTTGGCCACGCACGAGGCCTGGTCGTTGGCGTTCTGGACCGATTCGACCCGCATCACCGCGCCGCCGGCAAAGTCGCAGGCGAACGCCGCGCAGTCGCCCACGGCATAGACATCGGGCAGCGATGTGCGGCAGAATTCGTCCACGTCGATGCCGTTGCCGCCCGCCGCACCGGCCGCGATCAGCGGGCCGATCGCCGGAATGATGCCGATGCCGACGATCACCGCATCAGCCGGGATCACGCTGCCATCGGCCAGCTTCACGCCGGTCACGCGGCCGCCGTCGATGCCTTCAAGATTGTCCACCACCACGCCGGTGCGCAGGTCCACCCCGTGGGCACGGTGTTCGGTTTCGTAGAACGCGGAAAGTTGCGGCCCGGCCACCCGGGCCAGCACGCGCGGCAGCGCTTCGAGCAGGGTCACGCTGCAGCCCAGCTTGATCAGCACCGCCGCCGCTTCCAGCCCGATGTACCCGCCGCCGATCACGACGATGTGCTTCACCCCGCCGTCGATCTCGCCCATCAGCTGGTCGCAATCGGCGCGGGTCCGCACCGCGTGGACCCCGGCCAGATCGGCGCCCTTGCACGCCAGCTTGCGCGGATCGCCGCCGGTGGCCCAGATCAGCTTGCCATAAGTGAACGTGCTGCCATCCGACAGGGTCAGGCTTTTGGCCGCTGGATCCACCGCGGTAACCTCGGTGCTCAGCTTCAGCGCCACGCCTTTTTCGCCCCAGAACGCGGGCGGGCGAATGTACAGCCGGTCGAAGGTCTTCTCGCGGGCGAAGTATTCCTTCGACAGCGGCGGGCGCTCATACGGCGGTTCCGGCTCGCGGCCGATCATGGTCACGGTGCCGGTAAAGCCGCCTGTCCGCAGCGCGATGGCGGCCTGCGCCCCCGCGTGCCCGGCCCCGACGATGACGACATCAGCTCCGCTCATTGGCTGCAATCCTCCCGCATTTTCCGCATTCATGCGCCAGCGGTGCGTTTCGTCAAAACGGATGGCGCGTTAAGCGGCCGCGCTCATTGATCCATCTCACATTGCGATAAACGGCAGTGATGCCAGCCCCGAGCAGCTTGGGCCGGAGCAGCTTGGGCCAGATCAGCTTGGGATCACAGCCTGCGCCTCGCGCCCGTCGCCCTGCGGCGCGGCGATGATGTCGCGGGTCACTTCACCTTTGGCCACCGTGTTGGTGCCGGGATCACCCACGGCAGAGCGGATCCCCGGCGCCGCGCCACCGGCGCGGCCAATCGTATTCCGTTCGACCTCGCTGCGCGGGGCCGAACCGCCGAACAGCGCGTCGAGCGACTGCTGCGAAGCGGTCGAATCGTTCGGGCGCGGCGCACCGGGCTTCGGCGGGGTCAGCGCGAAATCGGGCGGCACCACCAGCGGCGCCTGGCGCTGGACGGCGAACTCGTCCGGACGGGCGCGGTTGAGCAGCCCGCCGCTTGAACCGCAGCTGGCGAGCAGCAGCGAAGCGCCCGCGAGGCCTAGGATAGTGCCGGTTCTGATCGACGTGGACTTGCGCATGAATTCAGCTCTCCGAGGGCGTCTGGGACGATTGCCCGTCTGTGTTGCCGCGCTTTTCGCGCGAAAGAAACGAGCGGGCAAGGATAATCACCACGCCCACGCTGATCGCCGCATCGGCGAGATTGAAGATCTGGAACGGCCGGAATTCGCCGAAGTGGAGGTCGGCATAGTCCACCACATAGCCATTGCGCGCCCGGTCATGGATATTGCCCAGCGCCCCGCCCAGCACCAGCCCCAGCGCGCCGATCTCGGCCATTGCGTGTTCGTACATCATCCAGATCAGCACGCCCGCCGCGATTGCGCAGGTCAGCAGCACCAGCATCCAGCGCATCTCGACCGAGTTGGCGGTGAACATCGAGAACGAGACGCCATAGTTCTGCGCCCAGCGGAAGTTGAACCACGGCGTCAGTTCGATCACCTGCACCTTACCCAGGTGGAGGTGGGCGATCATGATCCACTTCACCAGCTGGTCCGCGAAGTAGACCAGCGCGGCGATTCCCAGCCCAGCCAGGCGGCGTTTGCCAATCGTGGTCATTGGCCGACCACTTCGGCCCCGACAACCTGTTCGCAGCGCCCGCACAGCGCGCCGTCGTCCGCCACTTCGGGCAGATGGCGCCAGCAGCGGCCGCATTTGTGGTTGCCGGTAGGTTTCACGTTGATTCGAGCTTCTGTTGCGCGACCGGCAGCGTATCCGGTGTGCTCTTCATCCACGATCGTAACTTCACCGGAGATGAATATCTCCGCCAAATTCGAAGATCGCAGAATATCAAGATTTTCGTGATGATGGACGTCGATCTGAACCTCTGCCGCCAGCCCAGAGCCAACAAGCTTTTCTCGCCGCAATGGCTCGATCGCCTCAGTCACATCGGAGCGGTATTTGCGGAGAGTCGCCCATTCGTCGAGCAGGACATCGACGGGGAGTGTGGCAGGTTCCGACACCGTCGTTGCTTCGTCGAATGCCGATGCAAATTCGTCCTTGCTGTCGGCATTCGAATCCAATTTCGCGGTGATAACCGGAATTTGCGGCCATTCCAGCAG
>JANLUV010000282.1:0-1619 GCA_031363685.1 Alphaproteobacteria bacterium
GCCGGCGGGCAGCATGAAACCCCAGCTGGCGGCAATCGCGGCGGGTAGCGCCAGCAGGATCGGATCGGCGCCGATGGCCGCGACCAGCGCCGCGACAATCGGCATGATCCCGCTCGCCGCCGCGACATTGCTGGCGAATTCGGTAACCAGCACGACGAAGCCCACCAGCACCAGCGCGACGATCGGCAGCGGCACATCGGCCAGCGGCAGCAGTTTCAGCCCCATCCAGCCGGCCAGTCCCGATTCGGTCATCCCCATGGCGAGGGCCAGCCCGCCGCCGAACATCAGCACCACGTCCCACGGCGCCCGGTTGGCCTCGCGCCAGACCAGCATCGGCCGGCCGGTGCCGTCGGGCACGACGAACAGCAGCAGCCCGGCGATCGCTGCGATAGTTCCGTCGGTCAGCCCGCCCTTGGCGAACAGCGGCTCGGTAAACGGCTGGGTCACCCAGGCGAGCACGGTGAGCGCGAAGATCGGCACCAGCCGCCGCTGCGGCGTGGTCCAGCCGGCCGTCTGGGCAATCGCGGCCCTGGCGGCATGCGGATCGAAGCGGTCGTCGCCCAGGCGCTGCACCCGGGCGATGATCAGCGCCGCCAGCGGTACGCCGAGCAGCACGATGGGAAGGCCGAACATGCTCCACTGAGCAAAGCCGATATGCACCCCAAGCGTCTTGTCGATCAGCGCCACCGCGATCGCGTTGGTCGGCGAGCCGACCATCGTCCCGAGCCCGCCGATCGAGGCGGCAAAGGCAATGCCCATCGGCAGCGCCCCGGCAATCCCGCGGGTGTCCCCCGGCGCGATCCCGCCCGATGCCAGCATCGCCAATGCCATCGGCATCATGATCAGCGCGGTCGAGGTGTTGGAAATGAACATCGAAATCAAGGCGGTAGCCCCCATGACGGCGAGCAGCACTTGCCACGGCCTGGCCCCGGCCCGCGACAAAATCGCGTGGGCAAGGCGGCGATGCAGCCCGGTCCGCTCGATGGTCAGGGCCAGGAACGCGCCGCCGAGGAACAGGAACATGATCGGCGAATAATAGGATGCTGCGGTCTTGTTGGCGTCGGCCACGCCGAGCAGCGGCAGGACGATAAATGGCAGAAAGGCGGTGGCGGAAAGCGGCAGCGCCTCGGTCATCCACCAGGCGGCCATCCACCAGACCAGCCCGGCGGTCGCCCA
The DNA here is from genome assembly GCA_031363685.1 of Alphaproteobacteria bacterium. GTDB lineage: Bacteria > Pseudomonadota > Alphaproteobacteria > Sphingomonadales > Sphingomonadaceae > Novosphingobium. The sequence goes on from JANLUV010000282.1 coordinate 1,177, forward strand.
GGCCGCCGGCGGCATGCCGCCGGGCGCGGGCAGCAGCAAGGTCAGCAGGAACCCGGCCAGGCCGAGGACGAAACCGATGCGCTGCGTGGTCATTGGCTCGGCGCCCCCATCATCGGGATCGCGGCTACTTCGGTGACAGCACCATCAGCATCTGCCGGCCTTCCATGCGCGGATAGGCCTCGATCTTGGCGATTTCGGCGACATCATCCTGCACCCGGCGCAGCAGGTTCATGCCAAGTTCCTGGTGCGACAATTCGCGGCCGCGGAAGCGCAGGGTGACTTTCACCTTGTCGCCCTCACCGATGAACTTGTTCACCGATCGCATCTTGGTGTCATAGTCGTGGTCGTCGATGTTGGGACGCATCTTGATCTCCTTGATCTCCTGCGTCTTCTGCGACTTGCGCGCGACATTGGCCTTTTTCTGCGCTTCGTAGCGGAATTTG
>JANLUV010000084.1:0-4602 GCA_031363685.1 Alphaproteobacteria bacterium
TGGCAGGAAAGCCGCTGGCAGCCGGGTGCCACCTCGCCCAAGGGCGCGCATGGCCTCGCCCAGCTGATGCCCGCCACCGCGCGCGCCATGGGCGTCGATCCGCGCGATCCCGCTGCCAACCTCGACGGCGGCGCGCGCTATCTGCGCATCCAGCTCGATACGTTCGGCGGCGATGTCGAAAAGGCGCTGGCCGCCTATAACGCCGGGCCGGGCCGCGTCCGCGCGGCGGGCGGCGTGCCGCGCATCGCCGAAACAAAGGCCTATGTCGCCGCGATCATGGCGCGAATGTCGCAAGGCCTTTTGGCTGACCCCATCCGGAGATGACCGTAATGCGCCGTATGTTGCTTGCCCTTGCCGTTCTGACGCTGCCCGAAACGGCGCTGGCGCAGGCTGGCGTCAATCCGCAGGGGTCCGGCCCGATCATCGCGGCGCTGGCGTGGCTGCAGGGCACCCTGATGGGCAACGTCGCCACCGCCGTGGCGGTGATGGCCGTGGCGGCAGTCGGCTTCATGATGCTGACCGGGCGGCTCAACTGGCGGATGGGTGCAACGGTGATCGTCGGCTGCTTCATCCTGTTCGGCGCCCCTGCGATCGTGTCGGGCATCCTCATCCTGTCCGCCGCAGCGGTGAACTGAGATGACCCTCGCCCGCTTTCCCGTCCATCGCGCCCTCACCCGGCCGCAGATGTTCGTGGGCGTGACCTACAGCTTCTTCGTGATCAACACCGCCGTGACGACCGAGGCGTTCCTCGTCACCAAAAGCTTCCTGGCGCTGCCCATCGCGCTGGCGATCCACGCGGCGGGCTATCTCGCCTGCCTGCGCGAACCGCGCGTGTTCGATCTGTGGCTGACCAAGGTCAGCCGCTGCCCCCGCGTGCCGAACTGGCGGCGCTGGGGCTGCAACAGCTACGCGGCCTGAGCGGGGGAGCGCGGAAACCATGGCCCTGTTCGGCAACTGGCAACAGCGCGAGGCCCTTGCGGGAGACCGCCTGCCCTACCGCGCCCAGCTCGACGAAAACGTCGTGCTGCTGCGCGACGGCTCGGTGATGCTGACCCTGCTGGTCCCGGGCCTCGGCTTCGAAACCGCTGACAGCGCCGAACTCAACGCTCACGCCGCCACCCGCGAAGTGGTGCTGCGCTCCACCCTCGATGCGCGCTTCGTGCTTTATCACCACGTCGTGCGGCGGCGGGTCGACGCGGGCCTTTCCGCCACGTTCACCGATCCCCTCGCCGCGCATATCGACGCGCGCTGGCGCGAACGGCTGGCGAGCGGAGCGATGTTCGTCAACGATCAGTTCGTCACGCTGGTCCGCCGCCCGGCGCGCGGCAAGACCGGCTGGCTCGAACGCCTCGGGCGCCGTCTGCGCCGCAGCAGCACCGATCCGCTGGCGGTCGATCCGGCCGACCTGCGCGCCCTGCGCTTCGCCGCCAATGGGATGGCCGCCGCGCTCGGCGCCTACGGCGCGCGGCTGCTGGCCGATTACGACGGCGCCAGCGGCCCCTGCAGCGAAGTGCTGGAGTTTCTCTCCGCGCTCTACCACGGCGAAATGAAGCCCGTGCGCCGCCCCGCGCCCGATACCGATGTCGGGCAGATGCTCCCTTATCAGCGGATCAATTTCGGCCTCGATGCGCTGGAACTGAAGGCCGCCGGCGGCACTGGCACATTCGGCGCGCTGCTCAGCCTCAAGGATTATCCCGACGCCACTTCACCGGGCCTGACCGACGCGCTGCTGCGCCTGCCGTGCGAACTGGTGCTGAGCGAAAGCTACGCCCCGTGCGACCGGCAGGTCGCGCGCGAACGGATCGACCTTGCGGTGCGCCGCCTGCGCTCGGCCGATGAAGATGCCATGGCCGAACGCGGCGAACTGCAGTCCGCACGCGATGCGCTGGGGATGGGCGCGGTCGGCTTTGGCGATCACCACCTGACCGTGCTGGTCCGCGCCGACCGGCTTGACCGGCTCGATGCCGCCAGTGCAGCCTGCGCGGCAGCGCTCGGCGATGCCGGCGCAGTCACGGTACGCGAGGACGTCAACCTTGAACCCGGGTTCTGGGGCCAGTTCCCCGGTAACGAGGCGTTTCTGGTCCGCCGCGCACTGATCTCCTCGGCCAACATGGCCTGTTTCGGCAGCCTCCACGGCTTCGCACTTGGTCAGGCGCAAGGCAATCACTGGGGCGAGGCGGTGGCGGTGCTGCAGACCACCAGCAGCACCCCGTTCTTCTTCAACTTCCACGGTTCGGGTACTGGGGGGGGCGACCTCGGCAACTTCACCGTGATCGGCCCGTCCGGTTCGGGCAAGACCGTGGCGATGAACTTCCTGGCGGCGCAGGCCCAGCGGTTCGCCCCGCGCACGGTGCTGTTCGACAAGGATCGCGGCGCCGAAGTGTTCGTGCGCGCCATCGGCGGGCATTACAGCCGCATTGCAGCGGGCGTGCCCACCGGATTCAACCCGCTTGCACTGGCCGATACCAGCACCAACCGCGCCTTCCTGCGTGATTGGCTCGGCGTGCTGCTGGCGGCGAACGGGCCAGAGGAACTGGCGACCATCGCGGCGGCAGTCGATGCCACTTATGCCAACGACGCGCGGCTGCGCCGCCTGTCGCACTTCCGCGAACTGCTCGCCGGTCATCGCCGCCCTCAGCCGGGTGATCTTGCCGGGCGGCTGGAACCGTGGCTTGCGGGGGGCGAACACGGCTGGCTGTTCGACAACGCCGCCAAAGAAACCGGGGAGGACCGGCTCGATCTGTCCGCCAATACGCTCGGCTTCGACATGACCGCGCTGCTCGAAAGCCCGCGCCTGCGCACCCCGGTGATGATGTACCTGTTCCACCGCATCGAGGAACGGCTCGACGGGCGCCCGACCATGCTGCTGATCGACGAGGGCTGGAAGGCGCTTAATGACGAGGTCTTTGCCGCGCGCATCCGCGACTGGCTCAAAACCTTGCGCAAACGCAACGCGCTGGTCGGTTTCGCCACGCAAAGCGCGCGCGACGCGCTCGACAGCCGGATCGCCACCGCACTGGTCGAACAGACCGCGACGATGCTGTTCATGCCCAACGCCAAGGCCCGGGCCGAGGATTACTGCGACGGCTTTGGGCTAACGGCGCAGGAACTCGACATCATCCGCACCCTGCCTGCGCACAGCCGCTGCTTCCTTGTCCGCCAGAGCGATACCTCGGTGGTAGTGCGGCTCGATCTGTCCGCCATGCCCGAAGTGCTGGCGGTCCTCTCGGGCCACGAAAACACTGTGCGCCGGCTCGATACCTTGCGCGCCGAATACGGCGATGCGCCCGCGGCATGGTATCCGGCCCTCACCGGCGCTCCATGGCCCGGCGAAGGGGCTGAACCCGCCGCGCTGTGGAGCGAGGCGGCGGAATGAGCGCGACCTGCGATCCCCTCGTCCAGGGTGCGTCCGATGGCGTCGCGGCGGCGCTGTCGGCGGTCGATTGCATGGCGGGCGAGGCAACCGCCAGCGCCTTCGCCCGGCTGTTCGGCACGCACGGCGCGCTGCTCCCCGCGCTGACCCTGCTGCTGACCCTGTATATCGCGATCTTCGCGCTTGGCCTGCTCACCGGCCGCGCGCGGCTGGGGGTGGCCACGCTGACCCCGCGGATGCTGCTGATCGGCGTGGTGCTGACCTTCGCGACCAGTTGGGTCGCCTATCAGGGCGTGCTGTGGAACCTGATGGTCGGCGCGCCGGACCAAGTCGCGGGCGTGCTGATGGGCGCCAAAGGTCAAGCTACCCACCTGTTCGCCGCACGGATCGACGTGCTGTTCCAGGCCATCGCCGATGCCGCCGATATGGCGAACCAGCAACAGGCGGGCGCAGGCACCGCTGCCGCCCCGGCCGCCGCTGGCACGTTCGCCCCGGCCAGTCTCGTCTGGCTGGCGGCGGTGCTGCTGCTGCTCGGCACGGTTGGCGTGCTGGTGACCGCCCGCATCGTGCTGGCGGTACTGCTCGCGCTGGGGCCTGTGTTCATCGTGCTCGCGCTGCTGCGCGGCACGCGCGGGCTTTGTGCGGGATGGCTGCGCGCGCTGGTAATGGTTGCGATCACCCCGCTGCTGGCAGTGCTCGGCGGCGGGTTGACGATTGAACTGGCGGTCCCGGTGGTGCTGCAACTGGCCGGGCCGGAAGGGATCGAGGCGCGCCCCGCCTTCGCGCTGTTCCTGGTCGCGGCGGTCCACTGCGCGCTGATGGCGCTGGCGCTGCGCACTGCGGGCACGATGGTCAGCGGCTGGCAGGTGTTCGGCCTTGCCGGCAGTCACGAAACGTCGCGTGAGCGAAGCGAAAGCCGCACGGTCCTGCAGACCGGCACCAATCCGGCAGCGGCAACCGCTGGCGCCGCTGCAGCGGGCGCCAGCCGCACCCGCGCAACATTCACCCCCGCACCGGCAATCGGCGGCGGGGCCAGCTTTGAAACCCGCCGCACGGTGACGACCCACATGACCGGCACCCACGCCCCCACCTCGCTGCCACCCTTGCGCGCGCAAGGCATCGGCAGCCGCTGGCGGCGCCCGGTTTCGGCGGAGATCTTGCGGTGAAGCGGTTTGTTCTGGCACTTGCCCTCCTGGCCGCCCCCGCGCTGGCGACCGACGGGCGTCTGG
>JANLUV010000323.1:0-3227 GCA_031363685.1 Alphaproteobacteria bacterium
ATCCCCAGCCGCGCGATCAGTTCGCGGCGGCGCGGCGAAGCGGAAGCCAGGACAAGCCCCGGGATGAGGTCGGAAACGGAGGTCAGGCCGCCTGGGGGCGCGGTCATCGGCGCCGGTCGGCTCAATAGGAGCCGGGACCGCCGCGGCCGGGCATGAAGCGATAGGTGATGCGACCCTTGGTCAGGTCATAAGGGGTGAGTTCAACCAGCACTTCATCACCCACCAGCACGCGGATGCGGTTCTTGCGCATCTTGCCTGCTGTGTGGCCGAGAATTTCGTGATCGTTCTCCAGCCGTACGCGGAACATCGCGTTCGGCAACAGTTCGACCACAGTGCCGCGCATTTCGAGCAGTTCTTCTTTCGCCATCCGCGATCTTTATCCGTTATCTGATCATGCAATAGCCGCGCGCCATACTCGCGGGGATGGCAAAAGGAAAGCCATTGCGGCAGGAACGGGACAGCTCGCTGAATGTATCCCTTCAGAAGTATCGGCGCGGAGACAATTTGTTACCCGGCAGCGGCTTGTCCTCCAGGCTGCGCAGGGCCAGTTGGAGCGCAGGGGAGAGTGCCCGCCAGACCAGAGGTTTCGCTTTGCGTTCACCAATCCTGCCAATCGCGCCGGTCCTGATGCCGCCCCGGTTGTGGTCGTTGCTGGCAGGCACAGCGTTGACCGCGCCGCTGTTGGTCGTGGCTGCCCTGCCCGCTCCGGCGATGGCGGCATCCGGGGCATGGCAGACCGATCTGGCCGCCATCCCCGGTGTCCGACTCGATCCCGACGAGGTCGATCCGCTGGACGACACCCAGCCGATCGGCGGTGAAATCCTGGTTATCGCTACCCGGCTGAAGGGCCAGGTCGATGCGCCGCAGCCGCCGATCCTGACGCTCAATGAGGAGGAGATTGCCTCGTACGGTGCGGCCTCGATCGCCAACCTGATTGCCGAACTCAGCCCGCAGACCAGTTCGGGGCGCGGCCGGGGCAGCGGGTTTCCGGCGATCCTCGTCAACGGCCAGCGAGTCGCCAGCTTCCGCGAGATGCGTAACATCCCGCCCGAAGCGATCCGGCGGCTGGAAGTGCTGCCCGAGGAAGTGGCGCTGCGCTATGGCTATCTGCCCAACCAGCGGGTCATCAATTTCATTCTCAAGGACAATTTTTCTGCCAGGACGGTCGAGGTCGAATATGCCCAGCCTGATCGCGGCGGCAGTTCGACCAGTAACCTCGAGGCGTCACTGTTCCGGGTGACCGGTCCGGCGCGGCTCAACCTGACGGTCACCGCGCAGGATACGACCCCGTTGACAGAGGCGGAGCGGCATGTGGTGCAGGACGCCGACAGTTTGCCGAGTGTCGCCGGCGATCCCGATCCCGCTGCTGCCCGCTCGTTGATTGCCGCCAGCCGCCAGGTCGGTATCAATGGCACATGGACGCGCGGTGTGGGGGAAACGGGTCTGGCGGGTTCCTTTTCGCTCAATGCCGCGTTCACCCGGGCCGATAGCACCAGCCTGTCCGGGCTCAATCTGGTCACCTTGACCGCGCCCGACGCCAGCACCGCGATCCGCACATTCGGCGATCCGCTCGCCCGGCGCAGCCGGACCGATACAGCCGAAGGCGGGGTGACTTTCGGCAAAGTGCTTGGCGACTGGCAGTTGACTGCGACGATCGACGCCAGCCACGCGGTGGCCAACAGCACGATAAACCGGCGGGTCGACACGGCGGCACTGGTTGCGGCGGCGCAGGCGGGCACGCTCAATATCGCCGGGGCGCTTCCGGCGCTTGCCGCTGGTGCTCCCGACCGGGCGCACACCACCAGCGATTCCGTAACCAGCCTGCTCACCATGGTCGGCCCGCCGCTGTCGTTACCGGCGGGCGAGGTGACCGCCACGCTCACAGCCGGGTTCGCCTTCACGGGCATCGCGAGCAGCGACACGCGCACATTGGCGGGCGAAACCGTCCTCCACCGGGGCGACGCCTCGGCCAGTGTAAACCTGGGCATTCCGCTCACCAGCCGGCGCAATAGTGTGCTGGCGGGGGTCGGCGACGTATCGCTCAATTTCAGCGCCGGGATTGACCGGCTGTCCGATTTCGGCTCGCTGACCGACTGGAGCGCGGGGCTGACCTGGGGCGTGACCGAACAGCTCGGTCTGCAAGCCAGCTACATCGTCAACCAGGCCGCCCCGGCGCTGACTGAACTCGGCAATCCACAAGTGCTGACCTACAATGTGCCGGTCTACGATTTCACGCGCGGCGAAAGCGCGCTGGTCACGGTGACCCGCGGCGGCAATCCAGCTCTTGCGCGGCAGACCCAGCGCGATCTCAAGCTGGGGCTGAACTGGCAGCTACCGTTCCTGAAGAATTCCAATCTCGTGGTGGAATACTTCCGCAACAACTCGGATAACGTCACCGCCGCCTTTCCGCTGCTCACCCCCGCGATCGAGGCGGCGTTCCCGGGCCGGGTGACGCGCGGTGCCGCAGGTCGCCTGATCGCGATCGACCAGCGCGCCGTGACGTTCAGCAACGAAGTCAGCACACGGCTCCGCTGGGGCTTCAACCTCGGCGGCGCACTGGGCAAGCCGCGGCCCGGCGGCGCACTGGGCAAGCCGCAGCCCGGCGGCCGGGGCAGTAGTTGGGGCGGCATGATGATGGGCCGGTTGGGCGGCGGCAATGGGCAGGGTCGTTGGAACCTGTCACTTTACCACACCGCCCAGTTCATGAACCGCGTCGCTGTCGCCCCCGGCGGGCCGGTGCTCGACCTGCTCGGCGGCGATGCGCTGACCAGCGGCGGCGTTGCCCGCCACAGCCTCGAATTCGAAGGCGGCGGGTTCTATCGCGGGTTCGGCCTGCGATTCAACGGGACATGGGTCGCACCTGCCCACGTCAATGGCGGTGCAAGCGGCGATGCGGCCGACTTGCGCTTTGGCGCGCTGACCAGAATCAAGGTGCGGGTGTTCGCCGATCTGGGCCAGCAGAAGAAGCTGACTGATGCGGTGCCGTTCTTCAAGGGTGCCCGGCTGTCGTTCAAGATCGACAACATTCTGGATGCGCGTCAGCGGGTGACCGACCGCAACGGCGTGGTCCCGGTCAGCTACCAGCCCGACCTGATCGATCCGCAAGGCCGGATTATCGGGATCGAGCTACGCAAGCAGTTCTGAACCGGCTGGACACTCATTCCCAGAACGGCGCGCAATCCAGCAGTGCGTGGCGCCCGTCGCTGGCCTTGCGCAGCAGCTTGTCC
>JANLUV010000325.1:0-3030 GCA_031363685.1 Alphaproteobacteria bacterium
GTCGGGATCACCGGCACCAACGGTAAATCGACCACGACCGCGCTGGTCCACCACCTGCTGCAATGCGCCGGGGTGCCGAGCCGGATTGGCGGCAATATCGGGCTGCCGGTGCTGGGGCAGGACCCGCTGGTGCCGAATGACCAGGGCAGCGGGGTCTATGTGCTGGAGCTGTCCAGCTACCAGATCGATCTGAGCTTCAGCCTCGCCTGCGATGCGGCTGTGCTGCTCAACGTGACGCCCGATCACCTTGATCGCTATGCCTCGTTCGAGGCCTATGCCGCCAGCAAGGCCCGCCTGTTCGAAATGCAGCAGGCCGACCAGCATGCGGTGTTCGGGGTGCGCGACGTCGAAACGCTGGCCGTGGCCGCCCGCGAGCAAGTGCGGCGCGGGCCTTCACGCGTCCATTTTGTCGATGGCGCGGAGATCGTCGCACACCAGCCGGAATGGCCTTCGCTGCAAGGTCCGCACAACCTCCAGAACGCGGCGGCGGCGGTGGCGATTGTCGCGGCGCTGGGGCTGACCGAGGCGCAGTGGCGGCCGGGCCTGGCCAGTTTCAAGGGACTGCCGCACCGCATGGAGCGCGTGGCCGAGGCGCACGGCGTGGTGTTCATCAATGACAGCAAGGCGACCAATCCGGCCTCGGCCGCGCCGGCGCTGGCGGCGTTTCCGCCTCAGCCGGATAGCGGCGTTGAACCGGGCCGGCGGCGCATTCACTGGATCCTCGGCGGACTTCCCAAGGGCGATGACCTGATCGAGTGCGCGCCGTACTTCGGCAACGTCGCAGCGGCCTACACCATCGGCGATGCCGGGCCGCGCTTTGCCGAACTGCTGGAGCCGTATGTCCCGGTACGGCGCAGCGAAATGATGTGCGAGGCGATCCGCGAGGCGATCAAGGCCGCGCACCCCGGCGACGTGGTGCTGCTGTCGCCGGCCTGCGCCAGCTTTGACCAGTTCCGCGATTACGAGGCACGCGGCGATTCGTTCCGCCAGCTGGTCGATGCCCTGCTGGCCGAGGGCAAGGCCTGATGAACGCCCCGGCATCCGGTCAGCCGCCGTTCGTGCCGCGCGCCGGGATGGCGCCGTCGGGGCTGCGCTTGCGCCGCAACCGCCGCCACGAACTGGCGGTGTGGTGGCGCGAGATCGACCGCATGCTGCTGTTCCTGGTGCTGGCGCTGATGGCGATCGGTGCGGCGGCGGTGGCGGCGGCATCGCCCGCCAGCGCGCGGCGCCTGTCGACCGCAGCGGTTCACCTTGATGACCTGCATTTCTTTTCGCTGCATATCAGCTGGCAGCTGCTCGGGGTGGCCGCGATGTTCGGCGCCTCCACCCTGTCGCGCGAATCGGCGCGGCGGGCGGGGATCTTGCTGGGCTTTGCAATGATTTTCGCGCTGATGCTGGTGCCCATTATCGGCACCAACGTGAACGGGGCGAAGCGCTGGCTGAACATCGGCGTTTCGCTGCAGCCTGCGGAATTCCTCAAGCCCGCCTATGCGATCACGATGGCGTGGGTGCTGTCATGGCGGATCCGCGATCCGAACCTGCCGGTGATCGTCATCACCGGCGCGATCATGGTGCTGGTTTCGGCGCTGCTGATGCTGCAGCCGGACTTTGGCTCGGCCGTGCTGTTCGTGGGGGTGTGGTTCGTGCTGGTGCTGCTATCGGGGCTGCCGGTCAAGCAGATCTCGATCACCTTCGTCGGGGGGATCGGCGCGCTGGTGGCGACGTATTTCCTGTACGACAACGCCCGCCACCGGATCGACGCGTTCCTTGGTGGCGGCACCGCTTATGATCAGGTCGATCTGGCCGCGCGCACGCTGACCGCCGGCGGGTGGAGCGGCAGCGGGCTGTGGCTGGGCACGCGCAAGCTGGCGCTGCCCGAGGCGCATACCGATTACATCTTCTCGGTGATCGGCGAGGAGTTCGGGCTGTGGGTCGGTGCGCTGATCATCGTGCTGTATCTGGCCTTCGTCACCCGCGCGCTGCTGCGCCTGACGGACGAGGAAGACCTGTTCACGGTGCTGGCCGCCACCGGGCTGACCGCGCAGCTGGGTGGGCAGGCGTTCATCAACATCCTCGTTAACCTGCAACTGTTCCCGTCAAAGGGGATGACCCTGCCGCTGATTTCCTATGGCGGTTCATCCACCGTGGCGCTGTGTCTTGGCGTCGGGTTTCTGCTGGCGATCACCCGCCGCAACCCCTTTTTGCAGCGTGAGCGGTTTTCGCTGCGCCACGCCGGAGCCCTGAAATGAGTGCGGCCACATGAGCGCAGTCAGCCGTCATTATGTTCTGGCTGCCGGTGGTACCGGTGGACACCTGATTCCGGCCTTCGCGCTGGCGACCGAGCTGGAGCGGCGCGGGCACCATGTCGCCTTGATCACCGATGCGCGCGGGGCGGCGATCCCGGGCAAGCCCGCCGGGCTGACCGCGCATGTACTGCCCGCCGGGCGGCTGGAGGGTAAAAACCCGCTCAGCTGGATCAAGGGCACTCGCGCGATCCTCGAAGGGCGGCGCATGGCGCTGCGCCTGTTCGACAGTTTTGAACCCAGCGCGGTGGTCGGCTTTGGCGGTTATCCCGCGCTGCCCGCGCTGCTGGCGGCGACTGCGGCCAAGATCCCGAGCGTGGTGCACGAGCAGAACGCGGTGCTGGGCCGGGTCAACCGGTACTTTGCCGGAAAAGTCGATGCGATTGCCACCGCCTACCGGCAGGTCGATAGGCTGGACGACAAGCTGGCGGGCAAGGTCCATCTGGTCGGCAATCCGGTGCGGACTGAAGTGTTGGCGCTGCGCGACCAGCCCTATCCGGAATTCACCGAGGACGGGCTGCTGCGCGTGCTGGTGACCGGTGGGAGCCAGGGCGCGCGGGTGCTGTCCGAAGTGGTGCCCGATGGCCTGGCGATGTTGCAACCGGCGCTGCGCACGCGGCTGCAGGTGATCCAGCAGTGCCGCCCGGAAGATATCGACGCAGTGCGCCAGCGCTATGCCGCCCACGGTATCCCGGCGGAACTGGCGACCTATTTCGAGGACATGGCC
>JANLUV010000330.1:0-3972 GCA_031363685.1 Alphaproteobacteria bacterium
CATCGCCCAGCGCGCGCGTCATCAGCGAGCGCACCTGGCCGACGCGGTCATGCGCGACCATGCCCATGCTTTCGGTGCGTTCGACAAATTGGGCGATGGCCTGGGCAATGACTTCGGGCTGGATTTCGCCCAGCGCGCACATTTTCTCGCCGAGCAGCCGCAGTTCGGCGGGATCGAGCTGGGCGAGGATCTGCGCGGCCTGATCGTCATCGAGCAGCATGACCATGACTGCGGCGCGGTCGGCCTCGCCGAATTCGGCCCCGATGGTCGAAGCCGCGCTCATGCCGCACGTCCCGTTTCACCGCCGCCAAGCATCTGGCGCAGCGCGGCCACGGCATTCTCGGGCTTGTCGGCGACGAGCTGCTGGGCAAGTCCGACTTGCTGGCTGAGCCGCGCCGGGTCAATCGGGCGCGACATGACGCCGCCATTGCCATCGCTGCGGGCCTGGCTTGCCGGTTCGCCGGCCTGGCCGGGTGCGGCCGTGCTCCCCGCCAGGCCGCCGCGCAGCGCCCTGATCAGCGGGCGCACGCCCAGCAGCAGGACCAGGATCACCCCGATCAGCGCCACGCCGTAGCGGGCATAAGTCATGAACCACGGCTGCTGCCACATCGGCACGACTTCGACCGGGGTGGGATCGAAGCTGCGCAACATCACCGCCACCTGATCGCCGCGCGCGGGATCGGCGCCAACGGCGGCGCTGACCAGCTGCCTGATCTGGTCGACGTCCTGCGGCTTGGCCTGCTTCAGCGCGTTGGTGCTGAGCGCGACCGCGACCGACAGGCGCCTGATCTTGCCCGGCGCGCCGTTCGACACGGCGACTTCGCGGCCCAGTTCGAAATTGCGGGTGGCGCTGGATTCGCCATTGGCCGGGCCGCTGGTGGCCAGCGCAGCGGGCGTGCCGGTGGGCGGCCCGGGCACGGCGGTGGGCGCGGGCGGCGGGGTGTTGGAGGTAATGCCCGGCACCCCGGCAGGTGCTGCCGCAGTGCTGGTTTGCGACTGCGCCTGCGTTTCACTGCGCAGCACGCCCTGCTTGTCATAGCTTTCGCGCGCCGAGGTGATCTGGTCCATGTCCAGTTCGACCTGGACTTCGCTGGAAAAGTTGCCTTCGCCGACCATCGGGGTCAGCAGCTGGTCGAGCTGGGTGCGCAGCTTGTCTTCCATCTGGCCCTGCAATTCGAGCCGTTCGGAGCCGCCTTGCCCGCGTGCGGTCAGCAGGCGGCCGTGCTGGTCGACCACGCGGACCGCATCGGGGCTGAGCCCGGGGACCGATCCAGCCACCAGATTGACCACGGCGGCGACCTGACTGTCCGACAGTTGCCGTCCCCGCGCAAGGCGGATCATGACCGAGGCGGTCGGGGCGATGTTGTCGCGCACGAACACCGATTTTTCGGATTCCGCCAGGTGGACGCGCACCGCCTCGACCCCGTCGATCTCCATGATCGACAGCGTCAGGTCATGTTCGCGCGCGGCCCGCAGGTGATCGGTTTCGACCGCGCGGCTGGCGCCGAGCGGCAGGTTGCCCATCCCGCCGGCATCGCCGGGTGCGGCCAGCGCGCCATCGGAGGCGACCAGCATCTTGGCCTTGTAGAGATCATCCTCGCCGACGGTCAGCGCGCCGGTCTGGTTATCGATGTGATAGCGGATACCGGCCTTGTCGAGGCTGGCCGCAACCTTGGCGCGTTCGCCGTCGCCGAGTTCGGAATAAAGCGTGCGTTGCTGCCCCGGGGCCAGCGTGGCCCACGCCAGCGCGGCAAGGCCAAGGCCGGCGACGCCGCCGAACCACGGCAGCGCGCGGCGCACCGGGGGCTGCTGCACGAAACTGCCGATGCGGGTCAGCGCGGGGCCGCCCGCCGGGTTGGTCAACGGAGACAGGAGCGAGGGGGCCGAATTGTCCAGGGCGACGGCCGGCAACAGATCAGCCATCTATCAAATCCCCATCCGCATGATATCCTGGTAGGCGGACAGCAGCCGGTTGCGGACCTGCAGCGTCGCCTCGAAGCCGATGCCAGCTTCCTGCCGCGCCAGCATGACCTTGGCGACATCGGTCACCTCGCCCTTTTCGTAAGCGGCCGACAGGGATGCGGCGTTCTGCTGGCTGGCGTTGACCCCGTCGAGCGCGTGCCTGAGTGCGCCGGCAAAGCCATCGCCTTGCGGCGCGGTTCCGCCCACCCCCGCCGGTTCGGTTGCAGGGGCAGCGTTCCTGACCTGCTGCAACAGCTGCGAACGGTCGATGATCTGCTGGCGCATCGCCAGGATCTGCTGGATCCCGCCGCCGCCGCCGCCGATGGCACCGGGGCCGCTCATCGCCGCGCTCCGGCGACGGCGACGTCAAGCCCGGCTTCGCGGAACGAGGCGAGGCGGTAACGCAGCGTGCGTTCGGAAATCCCGAGCAGGCGCGCTGCCGCAACCCGGTTGCCGCCGCATTCGGCCAGCGCCCGGTTGATCGCACGGGCTTCGTGCAACTGGACGATGTTGGACAGGGTGCGCCCGTCTGCCGCCGGGACCGAAGCGGCAAAGACGGGCGCGTCCGGCAGTCCCGCGCCAAATCCTGCCGAGGTTCCCGGCGTGATCAGGCGGGCGGGGCTGTCGAAGTGGATATGCTGGGGGCCGATCTGGCCCGCGTCGCCCACCAGCAGCAGCGCGCGGCGCATGACGTTTTCCAGTTCGCGCACGTTGCCGGGCCAGCCGTGGACCTTGAGCAGCGCGAGCGCTTCGTCGGCCAGCCACGGCACGGGCTGAACGGCGGGCGTGTGGCGCAGCAATAGTGCGAAGGCGAGCGGGGCGATATCTTCGGCCCGCTCGCGCAGCGGCGACAGGCTGAGCGGAAAGACGTTGAGGCGATAGAACAAGTCGGCGCGGAACCGGCCTTGCTGCACTTCGAGCGGCAGGTCGCGGTTGGCACAGGCGATCACGCGGACATCGACCTTGATCGGCGTGGTCGCGCCGATCGGCACGACTTCGCCTTCCTGCAGCGCGCGCAGCAGCTTGGCCTGCAGGGCGAGCGGCATTTCGGCAACTTCATCCAGCAGTAGCGTGCCGCCATCGGCGGCGCGGAAAAAGCCTTCGGACGCGGCGGTTGCGCCGGTGAAGGCGCCTTTCTGGTGGCCGAACAGCATCGCTTCCAGCATCGTTTCGGGCATCGCGGCGCAATTGACCGCGACGAACGGACCGGCGCGGCGCGGGCTGCGATCATGGATAAAGCGTGACAGCACTTCCTTGCCGGTGCCGGTCGGGCCGTTGATCAGCACCGGGATCTCGCTGGCGGCCAGCCGTTCGGCCAGCGCCAGCACCGACAGGCTTTCGGCGTCGGCGGCAATCGGCAATCCGGCCGGCGTGGTGCAGGCGATCAGCGCGGCGAGTGACGATTCGGCGGCCGGATCGGGATAAGTCAGGGTGGTGGTGCCGCCGCTCCGGACGATCCCGCCGCGCAGGCCCCGTGCGACCACGACCGGGGCATCATCCCCGGCCTCGCCGATCCGCAGCGCCGCGCCGGTGCCGCACGCGGCGAATATTCCGGCCGCGCGCTGAACCAGCGGCGCATGATTGGAAGCGGTCCTGGCAGAAAATTCCAGTGCGGACATCGAACAAAACCCCAAAGCGGATTAACCATCGCTACGGGCTGGTTTTGCCGCGTGAACGGCAAACGCTTCCATAATTTAAGTCCTCGTTGTTGTGCCTAGGGGCTAGTGCGGGGGTTCGTTGCCGCTGACCCGGCGCCCGCCCGGCGTTTGGCCAGCACCCATCCGGCAAGGATTTGCCGCCGCGCTTAAAAATCTTGCCGGGTGACCGCTCTTGGCTGTGGCAGCCGCACCGGATGGGCCGGTCGGCGCTACCGAAATTCGGAACCTGTACTCGGGAGTAGATCATGTCGGTTATCAACACCAACATCAGCGCGATCAAAGCCGCTAATGCCTCTAACATCGCGAGCAAGATGCTCGGCACTGCCATGGAGCGCCTGTCGACCGGCAAGCG
>JANLUV010000366.1:0-5505 GCA_031363685.1 Alphaproteobacteria bacterium
CACGACACCGCGACGGACCACGACAATGCTGTCGATGTTCGGCGAATAGAGCGGGAATACACGCTCAACGCCTTCGCTGAACGACATCTTGCGCACGGTGAAGTTGGAGTTGAAGCCACGGTTCGAACGCGCGATGCACACGCCTTCGTAGGCCTGCACGCGGGTCCGTTCGCCTTCGATCACCTTCACGCCGACGCGCAGGGTGTCACCGGGACGGAAAATTGGAATTTCCTTGGCGGCCTTGGCAATTTCCTCGGCCTCGATCTGCTGAATCAGGTTCACTGATCAGGTTCCTTCGTTTCGCGCTGCGCGCCAGAGGCAGACTGGACCCGAGCGCCGATGTGGCGCTCCCAAAGATCCGGCCTGCGTAACCGGGTGTCGATTGCGGCCTGGTGTTTCCGCCAGGCCGCAATCTTCGCATGATCCCCCGATCGCAGCACTTCAGGGATCGTGCGCCCTTCCCACAAAGCGGGCCGGGTATAGTGAGGATATTCAAGGAGGCCGTTCTCGAACGACTCCTCCGCCCCACTGGAAGGGGCGCCCATTACGCCGGGCAGCAGCCGAATGCAAGCGTCGAGCAGCATGATCGCCGCCGGTTCCCCGCCCGACAGCACGATGTCGCCAACCGACACTTCCTCGATGTCGCGCGCGGCGAAGATGCGCTCGTCAAAACCTTCGAACCGGCCGCACAGGATCGTTACGCCGGGACCAGCTGCCAGCGCGCGTACCCGCGCCTGCGTCAACGGACGCCCGCGCGGGGTCATCGCAACCACCGGGCAATCCGGTTGCAATGCCGTTGCATGGTCGATGCACGCGGCCAGTACATCCGCCCGCAGCACCATCCCCGCCCCGCCGCCGGCCGGGGTGTCATCGACGGTCCGGTGCCGGTCGATCGCAAAGTCGCGGATCTGCACCGCATCAAGCGCCCAAGTCCCCTCCTCCCGCGCCCGCCCCGCCAGCGAAACGCCCAGCGGACCGGGAAACATCTCGGGATAGAGGGTGAGGACGGTGGCGGCGAAAGTCATCGTGATCTTCCGCTCCAGACTGCAAAAATCATGTTGGTGAGCAAGTTTCCGACCACCAGAGGAAAGCCATAGATGAGGCCTGCCATTGGCCCCATAAACCCATCGTGGGTAGGTCCGTGATCGTATTGGTAACGTGCAACCACTTGCCAAACAGCCAATGCGGCGACGATGAGCAAGGTCGGAAGTAGTCCAGCGAAAATGATCTTTAGCGCTCGGCCCACTGTGGCGCGCTTGCGGCTGAGGCGGGCGGCGACCAGCCACGCCAAGCCAGAGCACAAGGCTACGAAAAACAGAAAATCAAGCCAAAACATATGATCACGCCGTCCAGTTCTCGACCTTCAGCCCCGGCACGTCGGCGAAATCCGTCTCATTGTTCGTCACAACCGTCGCCCCAAGGCTCAGCGCATGAGCCGCCAGCAGCCGGTCGAACCGCGCCCGCTTGAACGGCAACCGCGCATATTCGCGTGCCGCCGCCTCATCGAAGGGCAGGATCGGCACAACGCTTACGAAATCATCGATGACGTCGCGATCGGGCGGATAACCTAGGTTCTCTCCCATGACGATCTCGGCGAAACAGACGGCGGAGATCCCTACTTCGCCCGGTTCACATTCCGCCAACCGCTTGCGAAGTTCAGGATGCGTGCCGAGCATCGCGTAGATCGAGCAATCTGTGTCGAGCAGATACCCGGTCATTCGCCCTCTTTCGCCCGCCGGGCCGCGATAGTGCTGGGACGCTCATCGAAATCCCGCCGTTCGGGAACCTTGAGCCCCTTTGCCTTCCCCCAGAACTTGTCCACGTCGAGCTTCTTTTTGGGGGCCTGCTCAGGCTCCATATGAAAGCCGCTGCGTTCCTCGCGGACAATCATCATCGCACCTTCGGTCAAGCCCATTTCCTTGGGCAGTCGAAGAGCCAGCGAGTTTCCTGACTTGAAAACCTTTGCCCGGTATTCTTTGCCCATCGCGGACTCCTGTATATACATTGTGTATATACTACTCGGCGTAGGCGGATTCAATCACAATCTGCTCACCCCACTCGGGCACCGCCTCAACCCGCATCGGCACCATAAAGCGCTTACCGTCCGGGCGCTGAATCTCCAGCACATCCCCGGCCCCGAAATTGTCGACCGCGACGCATTCGCCCAGCGGGTCGCCGGTGGTGGAGATGGCCGGCAGGCCGATCAGGTCGGCGTGATAATACTCGCCTTCCGCCAGCGGTGGCAGCGCCGAGCGCGGCACGGTCAGCAGTGTGCCGCGCAGGGCTTCGGCGCCGTTGCGGTCGGTCACTTCGGCGAAGCGCGCGATGGCGCCGCCCTTGCTGTCTTCGGCCAGTTTCTGAACGGTGAGCTTGGCATCGTTGAAGGTGCGGTGACGCTTCAGCTCCGCCACCCCTTCACCGAACAATTTCAGGCGAACTTCGCCGGCAATGCCGTGCGCACCCGCGATGGCCGCCAGCGTGATCTGTTTTTCAGCCATGGCTTGCTGCTTCCCATGCCGCCCCCTCCCGCTGTCCCCGCAACTGCGGGGCGCGGCGGGAAGGGAGCGAAGGCATCAGCCTTCGGCCTGCTCGTCGGCTGCGGCTTCAGCCGGAGCTTCCGCAGCGGCAGCTTCTTCGGCAGCCGGCTCTTCCGCAGCAGGCGCTTCGACCGGCGCAGCAGCGGCAGCCTTGGCAGCTTCTTCGGCAGCGATGCGGGCTTCTTCGGCCTCGGCCAGCTTGGCCGCACGGTCGTCAGCGCGGTCCTTGGACTTCTTGCCCGGCTCGGCCTTGTTCGGGTTCACGGTGGCAGCGCGTTCCTGGATGCCGGCGTTGTGCAGCATGCGGGCAACGCGGTCGGTCGGCTGGGCGCCAACGCCGATCCAGTACTTCACGCGGTCCTCGATCAGGCGCACGCGGTTCGTGTCATCCTTGGCCAGCAGCGGGTTGTAAGTGCCGACCTGCTCCAGGTACTTGCCGTCGCGCGGGGCGCGGCTGTTGGCGACGACGATCTTGTAATACGGGCGCTTCTTGGAGCCGCCACGCGAGAGACGCAGGGAAACAGACATCTGAACTACCTTTCGTGGAATACTGAAAAATAACGAAACTTATCTTTTCTTGAGCAAATCACCGAGGTTGGCCGGCAGGTTGCCGAGGCCCGGCAGCCCGCCTGCGCCCCCAAGGCCGTCCGGCCCCATCTGCGCGTCCAGCCCCGGCATCGCGGCGCCAAGGCCGCCCTTGCCGAACATCGCCGCCAGCCCCCTGAGCCCGCCCATTTTCCTGATCTGCTTCATCGCGCGCTCCATTTCCTGGTGCATCTTGATGAGCTTGTTGATGTCCTGCACTTGCGTGCCGGAACCCTTGGCAACGCGGATCTTGCGCTTGGCGTTGAGCAGCTCGGGGCGCGCGCGTTCCTTGGGCGTCATCGAACCGATGATCGCGTCCATCCGCAGCAGCACCCGGTCATCCATGCCCGAGGTGGCCATCGCCGCCTTGGCCTTCTTCATCCCCGGCATCATGCCCGCCAGCGCACCCAGGCCGCCCATGTTCTGCATCTGGCGCAGCTGCATCCGCAGGTCGTTCATGTCGAACTGACCCTTGGCCATGCGCTGGGCGAGCTTGTCGGCGTCTGCGGCGTCGATCGTCGCGGCCGCCTTCTCGACGATCGAGACGATGTCGCCCATGCCAAGGATGCGGCCGGCAACCCGGCCGGGATGGAACGGCTCAAGCGCGTCGAGCTTTTCGCCCATGCCGGCGAACTTGATCGGCTTGCCGGTGACCGCGCGCATCGACAGCGCCGCGCCGCCGCGCGCATCGCCGTCCATCCGGGTCAGGATCACGCCGGTGAGGTCGACCTGCCCGGCAAAGCTCTGCGCGACGTTGACCGCGTCCTGGCCGGTCAGCGAATCGACGACGAGCAGCGTTTCCCTGGGGGTCGAAATGGCGGCAACCGCCTTCATCTCGTCCATCAGTTGCTGGTCGACGTGGAGCCGGCCCGCGGTATCGAGCAGCAGAACGTCGATGGCCTGCAACTTCGCGGCGTGCATCGCGCGGGTGGCGATCTCGACCGGCTGCTGGCCGACGATGATTGGCAGCGTCGCCGCGCCGATCTGTTCGCCGAGCACCTTGAGCTGTTCCTGCGCGGCCGGACGATTGACGTCGAGCGACGCCATCAGCACCTTCTTGCCGTGCTTTTCGCGCAGCATCTTGGCCAGCTTGGCGGTGCTGGTGGTCTTGCCCGAACCTTGCAGACCGACCATCATGATCACCACCGGCGGCGCGGCGTTGAGATCGAGGCCAACCGTCTCGTCGCCGCCCAGCATCTCGACCAGCGCGTCGTTGACGATCTTGACGACCTGCTGGCCCGGCGTGACCGACTTCAGGACCGACTGGCCCACAGCCTTTTCGGTGACGTCATCGATGAAGCGGCGGACAACCGGCAGCGCGACGTCGGCTTCCAGCAGCGCAATCCGCACTTCGCGCATCGCATCGCGGACGTCCTGCTCCTTGAGCGCGCCGCGCCCGCGCAGCTTGTCGAACACCCCGCCAAGGCGATCGGACAATGTATCGAACATGCGCCGTTCAATCCTTCCGACCTGGGTCAAACAGGCCTTCACGCGAACACCGCCGGTGGGCGAAACCTCGCCGACCAGCGCCGAACCATAGTCATCAAGCGAAAAACGCCGGCGGACGAAACCTCGTCAGCCAGCGTATCGCTCAATGGCGAAACTCCATGTCCGAATGGTGGAGCCTAGCGGGATCGAACCGCTGACCTCCTGCATGCCATGCAGGCGCTCTCCCAGCTGAGCTAAGGCCCCATTCCACTCGTTCCGGAAAGCCCCGAAAAGCTATCCGTTCCCGGCTGCCTCGCCGGGAGGCCGCCCCTCTAGTGAGGTGCCTCCGGCTTGGCAAGGGAGAAATACCGACCGGGCGAGGCCAGATCAGGCCTCGTCGGGGTCGCCATCGCCTTCGACGCCGACGCCAAGATCATCGTCGCCGCCAAGGTCGACGTCATTATCCGGGCTGTCGCCATCCTCGTCGATGTCGAGATCCTCATCCGCCAGGTCGACGTCGGCGACCTCCGGCTTCTTCTGGATTTCCTCGTAGGGGATCGGCTGCTTCGATTTCAGCACCGGCTCGGGCTGCCAGGCATAGCCGCAATCGATGCAGGTGACCGGGGCATCCTTACCCAGATCGTAGAAGCGCGTGCCGCATTTCGGGCAGCCATGCTTGGCGCCCCATTCAGGCTTGACCATTGCAATTCCTCGTCTTGGCCCGCCGCGCGAAAACCGCGAGCCTGAAACCGTTCGCGTTGATGGGAAGGTCGAGCGCAGAAATCAAGCACTCAACCATCAACAGGGCGCGCGCCTTGCCATAGCCGGTCGGCGCTGTCAAAAGCCGCGCGCTTTTTACGCCATTCTTGTGAAAGACCTTGTTCGTGACCGCCGCTGATCCCGCCGCCATGCGCCCGCGCCGTTTCCTGCCCACCGGGCCGCTTGGCGGGCGCAT
>JANLUV010000380.1:0-2745 GCA_031363685.1 Alphaproteobacteria bacterium
ACAGGCTCGGCTGGTGTCCTTCAGCTGGCGCATCGCTTCGGCCAGGTTGAGCAGGCTGTCCGCCGCGCGTGCACCCTTCTTGTCAGCCTGGTAGTTCTGCACGAACCACGTACCGGCATCGCGCGGCTTGCCGTCTTCGAGCAACGCCCGGCCGAGCAGGTTGCGGCCATAGCTGAGCTTGGCATCGCGCGGATACTTGTCGACATAAAGCCGCAGCTGCTGCGCCGCCTCGGGATAGAACTTGGCGTCCCACAGCCGATAGCCATAGCTGTATTCGTCATCCGCCGCGTTGCCGGTCTGCGGTTTTTCGATCTTCTGGACGGCGGCAACGCGCTGCGGCGTGGGCTTGGTCGCCACCGGCTTGGGCGGGGTGCTGGCTGCGGGCTTGGGTGCGGGTGCCGCGACCGGGGGGGGCGTAACAACCGGCGCGGGCGCAGGCATCGCCACGATGACGACGGGCGCAGGGGCCGCAGCGGGGCCGGCAGCAGGCGCGGGCGGGCCGGCCATTGCTGCCGGTGCAGGGCTTGCCGCCGCCAGCTTCGCTTCAAGCTGGGCCACGCGGTTTGCGGTTTCCTCGTTCTGAGCGGTCAGCCGGGCGAGTTGCCCTTCGACCGCTTCCATCCGGGTAAGCAGGTCGGTCACCGGGCTGGATGCCGGGGTCCCGGCCGGCAATGTGACGGAACTGCCGCCCGCGGTCACTTCCGGGATGAAGAACTTGCCGTCGCTCCCCGGGAAAACCTGCCGCTGCAGCGCGCGGACTTCGGCTTCGATCCGGCGCAGCCGCCCTTCGCTGGCTGGGCCGGGGGCCGATTGCGCCAGCACCGGGGCAGCGGCGGCGAGCAGCAGTACGACCAGCGCACCAAGCGTCGAGCAAGCGACCGGTTTGCGGCCAGTCAGTTTGCGGCCAGTCAGTTGCTGGCCAGTCAGTTGCTGGGCCGCCAGTTTCACCATCATCGTCGTCACCATGCTCCCGTGAACTCGTAGCCCGGAACAATGGCGGAATGACGCCAGGCCCGGGAAGAATGCCCTCGCGAACGCTTAACCGCAGACGCCCTGCACTGTCGAGATAGGATCAATTCTGAGCGGTGGATGCTGCGGCCGGAGCCTCGAGAAGCTCGGGCGGCATCAACGATGACGGCACGGGCGCAGGTCGCGCGCGGCGAACCGGCGGACGCGCCGCCGGCGGCCGGGGATTGACCGGCATCGCGGCCAGACGGGCTGTCGCCAAGGCGGAGGCGGCGCCGGCGGCATCCGCTGCAGCGGTCGGCGCAATGACCGGCAGCGGCTCGCGGTTCGGCAAAGCTGGGGGCGGCGGCACAGATGTCTCCGGTTCGGGCGGCAGGATCGAGGGCAGGTTCACCGCCGGCGCGTAATAGGTGCGCCAGAAGAACAGCCCCGCCGCCACCACCAGCAGCGCCGCAACGGCGGCCAACCAGGCGAATTTCGCGGTCGGCACGCGGGCCGGATCGCCCGGCTCGAACGCGGGGACATGGCGCTGTTCGGCCGGTTGGCTCAGGCCCAGCTCGTTGCGCACCGCCGCAACGTATTCAGCCTCGTCGAGGCCGAGCATGCGGGCATAAGTGCGGGTGAACCCGGTGGCATAAGTGCGGCCGGGCAAAGCGCCGAAATCGCCCGCCTCGATCAGCGCGAGCATCCGTCCGGGGATTTTCGTTTGCGAGGAAATCTGCGCCACGGACAAGCCGGCCGCTTCGCGAGCGACTTTCAACCGAGGTCCAGCGCCGGTAAGTGGCGCTTGCGCCGGGTAATGTTCATCGTCTGCCATTCCGGTCCCGTCGGATATGGTGATTGGGCTCCCCCCGCCCGCGCAGACAAGGCGCATGGCGAACGAAAGTCAAGTCAGCGTCTTACCCCGGTGGTTCCGTAACACGACAGGGCGGACCAAGCCGGCGATCAATCACACTCGATCCCGCGCGCGGTGGCCCATTCAGACAGCGCCGCACGCATGTCGGGCGGCGGCGATGCCAGCCACGCTTCCATCGCGGCGCCGATCTCGGCCAGATTCACCTTGCTGACCAGTTCCTTGATCGGGCCGATCGCCACCGGCGTGATCGACAACCGGCGCAGGCCGATGCCCATCAGCGCCAGCGCCTCGAGCCGCCGCCCGCCCATCTCGCCGCAGACTGTGACATCGACGTCGAAGCCTTCCAGGTTCTTCAGCACGCGCCGCAGGAAGCGCAGGATCGACGGGCTGAGCCAGTCATAGCGCTCGGCCAGCTTGGGATTGGCCCGGTCGGCCGCAAACAGGAACTGCGTGAGGTCGTTGGTGCCGATCGAGAGGAATGACAGCTTCGGCGCGATGATATCCAGCACTTCGGCCAGCGCCGGCACTTCCAGCATCGCGCCATAACGGATCGCCTCGGGCATCATCTTCTTGCGCTGGCGCAGGAAATCGAGCTGGTTTTCGAATACAGCCTTGGCCGCATCGAATTCCCACGGCTCCGATACCATCGGGAACATCACGTTGAGCGTGCGCCCCGCCGCCGCTTCGAGCAGCGCGCGGGCTTGCGCCTTGAGCAGGCCCTCCCGCTCCAGCGCGACGCGCAGCGCACGCCAGCCCATCGCGGGGTTTTCCTCGCGGTTGTCATCGTCGTGACGCAAATAGGGCAACGCCTTGTCGCCGCCGATATCGACCGTGCGGAACACCACGGGGCGGTTGCCCGCCGCCTCCATCACATCGCGGTACAGCCGCGTCTGCCGTTCGCGCGACGGGAGCGTGGCTGAAAC
>JANLUV010000388.1:0-2589 GCA_031363685.1 Alphaproteobacteria bacterium
CGAGCCCGATTTCGCCACCCCCGCGCACGTGATCGCCGCCGCCACGGCCGCGCTGGACGCGGGCGACACCAAATACACCGCCGTCGGCGGGACCGCGCGGATGAAGGCCGCCGCCGGGGGGTTCCGCATCACGCCCGCGCAACTCGCCGCCGCGATCACCCCGCGCACCCGCTGGCTGCTGCTCAATAGCCCCGGCAACCCAACCGGGGCGACTTATCCCGCCCACGAACTGCAGGCGCTCGGCGAAGTGCTGCGCGTCCATCCCCACGTGCTGGTGATGAGCGACGATATCTACGCGCCGCTGCGCTACACCCTTGGCCCGCACGCCACGCTGGCGGTGGAATGCCCGGACCTTGGCGAGCGCATCCTTACCATCTCGGGCGTGTCCAAAAGCCACGCGATGACCGGGTTTCGCATCGGCGTTGCCGCCGGGCCGCAGTGGCTGGTGCAGGCGATGGAAAAGCTCCAGTCGCATTCCTCGGGCAACCCGGCCTCGGTCAGCCAGGCCGCCGCCGCCGCCGCGTTCGAAGGCCCGCAGGATTTTCTGGCTGACTGGCGCGAACGGTTCCGCGCCCGGCGCGACCGCGTGGTCGCCGCGATCAATACCATTCCCGGCCTGTCCGCCCCGGTGCCCGACGGCGCGTTCTACTGCATGGTCGATGCCGCCCCGCTGATGAGCCGGTTCGGCAACGATGACGCGCTGGCGCTGCACCTGCTCGATCACGGCGTGGCGATCGTCGCCGCATCCGGCTTCGGCGGGCAAGACGGCTTCCGCATCAGCTTTGCGGCGGACGAGGCGAAACTTGACGAAGCCTTGCGCCGGATCGCGGCAGCGGTGGCGTGACGCGCCGCCCATTCCCGCTCAGTCCGCGCGAACCCAGGAACCCAAAATGATCGATTTCGCCATCCTGTTCGACGACGCCGAGGCGCTGGTGATCGACAAGCCTGCCGGCCTGCCGCTCGATACCCCGCGCGCCGGGGGGCCAAGCCTGCTCGATTACCTCGATTACCTGCGCTTCGGGTTCCAGCGCCAGCCCGCGCCGGTCCACCGGCTTGACCGCGATACCTCGGGCTGCCTGCTGCTGGCGCGCAATCCCAAGGCACTGAAGCGGTTCAGCGCCGCGTTCGAGGCGCGGCAGGTGGAAAAGCGCTATCTCGGCGTGGTCGCCGGGCCGGTCGAAGGGGACGAAGGCACCATCGAACTGTCGCTGACCAAGATCAGCAGCGCGGCGGACGGCTGGCGGATGATCGCGGCCAAGAAGGGCAAGCCCGCCGTCACGCACTGGAAGAAGCTGGCCGTGCAGGATGGGCCATTCGGGCAGGAAGGATTGGCCGGCCCGCTGACGCTGGTCGAATTCCGCCCCGAAACCGGCCGCACCCACCAGATCCGCGTCCATGCCGCGCACGCCTTTGGCTACCCGCTGCTGGGCGATCCGGTTTACGGCGACGGCAGCGGGGCGGCGCGCACGATGCTCCACGCCGCCGGACTGGTGCTCCACCGCGAGGGCAAGGAGCCGATCCGCGCCGCCGCGCCGCTGCCGGCCGATTTCGCCGCGCTCGGCTTCACCGATGGCTGAACCGGAGGGTCCAGCGCCCCCCCCGAATCAGACAGAGGCAGCCATCGCCCGCGCGCTGGCCGCGTGCAGCGAAAGCTTCATCGCCGCCGCCGGGCCGGGCGGGCAGAACGTCAACAAGGTGGCCACCGCAGTGCAGATGCGGGTCGATGTCTATGCGCTGCGGCTCGCCCCGCTGGTGTTCAGCCGGTTCAAGGAACTGGCCGGCAGCAAGATGACCACCGGGGGCGAACTGGTGTTCACCGCCCGCCGCTTCCGCACCCAGGAACAGAACCGCGCCGATGCGCGTGAACGGCTGTCGGAATTGATCCGGGATGCCCACAATCTGCCCGGAAAACGCGCCAAAAGCCGCCTCAACCGCGTCGGCAAGGTCCAGCGGCTGGCGGGCAAGAAACTGCGCGGCACGGTCAAGGCCGGACGCGGCAAAGTGCAGTTCGATTAGGGTTTGGTGCGCTTCCCTAACTCCTCCCCCTTGAGGGGGAGGCCGGGTGGGGGTGTCCCGCCGTCGGCGTTGACGCGCGGCTTGCGCCGCGCACCCCCACCCCTGCCCCACCCGAGGGGAGGGGGACTCAAGGGATATTAGCCGCGAAATCAGGTCGCCGCAGGTGCCGGTGCGCCGCTCGGCGCCCCCGCCTCGGGCGGTTTCTGATCCTCGATCATCTGCGCCGCATCGTCGAGCGCCTTCGCCTCACCCACCGTCACCCCGCCCGGACCGGGTTCGTTATCGGCCTTCTGACAAGCGGTGAGGGCAAGCAGGGCGAGGGGGATGAGGCACTTCATCGACGCCTCTTAACAGGAAACGGGCGGTGATTGTATCGGGCGCCGCAATCCGGGATGATGTCCGGACCGGAGCAAGCCGCTACCGGCCGGTCTTCTAGTGGTTAGGCCGCAACAAAAGAATCCCTTGTAACGCCCCGGAAGTGGCAGACTTCTGCCATTCTCCGAGGGAACCATCAGTCTGAATCAATCCACTAGCGCCTGTTGGCGATGCCTGTCGCACCCCAGCCACACTTGC
>JANLUV010000409.1:0-8337 GCA_031363685.1 Alphaproteobacteria bacterium
ATCTTGGCCACCGTCTCGCGGCTCAGACCAAACACCCGCGCCGCTTCGCGCTGGCTCCTGCCTTCCACAAACACAAAACGCCGAACGGCGGCATAGCTCTCCACGGCATACATCCCCGGCCGACCCCCAAAAGGACCAACCTATCCACTGGCAGACTTTTACACCGCCCCGCTCAGCATAATGCCGGCGCTCCAGTGGCTGGTTTTGTCACCGCCCTGCACACAGCAGCGATGCCGATCCGATGCGCAACGCAACCGTTCCTTCGACGAAGAAATAGGCAAGATTGCACAGGGCGACGATGGTGATCGCGCGCCTTACGGCAGTGTTGGTCATTCCAGCGGCTCCCCAGGTAGGGCATGTCGATACCTTAGGATCAGTGCCGGTAGCAGCATAAGGCTCATGACGGTCGAGGTCACAAGTCCCCCGAGAATGACGGCCGCCATCGGCCCTTGCACTTCGCGGCCTGCCTGTCCCGCTTCGATCGCCAGTGGTAACAGCCCAAGGGCCGTAACGAGCGCCGTCATCAGGATCGGTGTGACCCGCTCTTCGGTTGCGCGCATCACCGTTGCACGATTGAACGGCTGCGCTTCCTCGTCAACCAGATGATCGACGTGTGCGACGAGCAGGATCGCGTTCCGCGCGGCAATGCCGAACAGTGTGACGAACCCGACCAGCGCCCCAAGCGATAGAACGCCGCCAGTCAAGGCGATCGCGATAACGCCGCCAACCAGCGCAAACGGAGTGCCTGCAAGGATCAGGGCTGCCGCTCGTGCGCCGCCGAAAGCCAGGATCAACAGGCCGACGATCGCAATAGCAGCCACGGCGACGTTGAGCGCGATCTGGCGAGTCGCAGCAGCCTGACCCGCCGCAACGCCGGTGAATGACAGCGATACACCGGGAGGAATCTTTATCTTGGCCGCAATCGCGGAGCGCGCATCGCGCTCGAAACCGGAAACGTCGGATCGCGTGGGATTGACCGTGACGATCTGGCGCCTTTGACCACCATCGCGGGCAATCATGGATCTTCCTTCACCCAATGACAGAGTTGCGATGTCGCCAAGTCGGACCGAGGAACCGTCATTCGCGCGCACCAGCATTGTGGCCACGCTCTCGGGGTCTTGGCGCAGTTCTGGCGGCAAAACCACCGCTACATCGGTTGTCCGATCCGCGTCGGCGACTTCCCCCGCGACATGGCCCTGAAACGCAATCTCGATTGCATCGTTCGCGTCGGTAGGCGTGACGCCGTGCACGGCCATACGGGCCGGATCGAGCGCGATCGAC
Organism: Alphaproteobacteria bacterium; assembly: GCA_031363685.1. GTDB lineage: Bacteria > Pseudomonadota > Alphaproteobacteria > Sphingomonadales > Sphingomonadaceae > Novosphingobium. The sequence continues at coordinate 1,282 of JANLUV010000409.1, forward strand.
AGCAGCGGCGTGCCGGGCGGAGATTTGACCTGGACATCGGCGGCATCGGGAACGGCTTTCACAACCCGCGCGATTTCGCCTGCTACGCGGTCAAGCACGTCGAGGTCTGAACCATAGACATTGATGGCAAGCTGGGCGGTCTCGCCGGAAAGGGATTCGCCGATGCGGTCGCCAAGGAAGGTCAGAGTCGCGCTCTGGATGGCGGGATAGCGTCCCAGGACCTTGCGTATTTCGGCCTGCGCGCGATCTTCGCTGCCAGCGCCGCCGGGTTTGAGCTCGACATGCATCTCGCTGCGATTGGGCGGGAACGGATCTTCGCCGCTCTCGGCCCGGCCGATCTGTTGCTCGACCGTCGCCACCTCGGGGATGGTAAGCAAGTCTCTGGACAGGAGCGCACCGCTTTGGCGCATCCAGCTCATCGAGGCACCCACCGGACCATTCACCTTGAGAACATAATGCCCTTCACGGAAAGCTGGCAGCAGCTCGCCGCCAAAGGCCATAAAGCCGAGTGCACCAATGAGACTGGTGATGATCGTCGCGCCGATGACGGCGCGGGGGCGATCGCACAAACGATCGAGCTTTCCCCGATGCCAGACTTTGGCCCGCGCCAGAACGCGCGGTTCCTCATGCGGCGTCATCTTGCCAAGAAGCAACACGGCCAGCGCTGGCGTCACCGTAAGGGCAACTACCAGCGAAGCCAGCACCGCAAGCAGGAAAGAGAGCGCGAGCGGTGAGAAGAAGGCACCCTGCAATCCTGTCAGGAACAGGATCGGGGCAATGGTGAAGGCGAGCAAATAGGTTGCATAGACTACCGGAGCGCGTACCTCAACCGTGGCATTGGCAATGATGTCTGCCCGGAAGTCGCTGCTCGCGCCGCGTAATCGGCGGACAATGTTTTCAACGCCGACCACCGCGTCATCGACCACGACACCCAGTGAGACGGTCAGCCCGCCGAGCGTCATGGTGTTGATCGTGCCGCCCATCTTGTCGAGGACGATCAGAGCGGCGAGCAGCGATAGCGGGATAGAGAGGAAGGCGATCAACGCTGTCCGAATATCGCGCAGGAAGGCGAACAGCACGAACCCGATCATCAGCGCGCCAACGAGCAAGTCTTTCGACATACCCGCAAGTGCAACTTCGATGAAGTTGGCGGGCCGATGCAGTGCCGGGTAGAGCTTGACGCCCTGAGCATCGAGCGCCGGTTTGAGTTCCTCGATCGTCGCCGCGACGGCCCGGCTCGCTTCGAGGGTGTTGGCTCCATATTGGCTCGACATCGAGATAAGCACGCCGGGCTTGCCCATAATCAGCGCATCGCCAAACTGCGGCGCAGGCACGAGAACGACTTCGGCCACTTCGCTGAGCGCCACCGCCGCGCCATTACTACCCGGCACCAGGGCCGCTCCGAGCTTGGCGACATCAATCGTGCCGTTGCCAGGCTGAATCAGGATACGTTGGTTGGCGGTCTCGGAAAAGCCGCCGCCGCGTACTGTGGTCAGCGCGGCAATCGCGGAATTAACTTCTGCGAGCGAGATATTGTGCGCAACAAGCTGCGACGGCTTGATGCGAACTTCGTATCGCGATGGGGCGGCGCCATAAACGATAGCACCCGCCACGCCCTTGGTCGCCAGCAGTCTTGGCCGGATGCTCCAGTCGGCCAGCGCGCGAAGCTGGCGTTGGTCGAGCTTGTCGCTGGTCAGCCCGACCTTGAGAAGGTCCATCGTCGATGAGGTCAGCGGCGACAGCGCGGGCGGCGACACCCCGCTTGGAAGTTTGCCCGAGATACCTCCCAAAGCCTCGGCGATGATCTGGCGTGCGCGCAAAGGCTCTGAGCCTTCGGCGAAGACGACGCGAATCACCGAAAGTCCCTGCGCCGATTCCGAACTGACGCTCTGAACGCCGTTGGCGCCGTTGATCGCATTCTCGATCGGCCGCGTGACCAGTGCTTCGACCTGCTCGGCGACGAAGCCCGGAGCCTCGGTCTGGACCGTCACCTGAGCCGGGACAAACTCGGGAAACACATCGTAGCGGGCGCGCTCGACAACGGTGATGCCGTAGATCGCGAAGATCGCGGCAGCGACGATGACAATGCGCGCATTGCCAATGCACCAGCGAACCAGCTTTGCCAGCATCGCCTATTCCTCCTCGGCGTCAGAGACCGCGCCCCCAGCATCAAGCGCCAGCAACCCGGTTGCACCCGAGACGGCGATGACATCGCCATTTTTAAGTCCACTGCGAACGATCCAGCCCAGCGGTGAGGATTGTGGATCGTCCAGTGCGACGCGCTCGAATGCCTTGCCGTTCTTGCGGAACACCCACATGCGCCCCTGGAAACGGACGATGGCATCGCGGGGAACAAGTATGCCCGAGCTGACAGCGCCGGTAACGGCGCGGGCCGCCAACACACGACCGGCCTGTGCCTGATGAGCAAGCGGTCCGCGAACGATTGCAAGAACACCGGCGCTTTGCAGCCTGGCATCGGCGGTTGCGGCCGGACCCAGCACCCGAACGGCCATGGCGGACCCAGGCTCGCCGATCTCGATCATCGATCCTGGTGCCAACATCGCGCCTGGAATATCAATCCGGATAAGCGCGGCCTGACCGTTGGCGATCTCGCTGACCAGTTGGCGAACGGCTGCGGGTCCGAGGCGGGAAAGCCCGGAGCCAAACTCCAGTCCGACACGTTGCTCGGCGAGCCGGATTCGGGCGGCGTCCGCCTGTGCCTGCGCCCGGGCGGATTCGACCGATCGCCGCGAAGCACTGACATCCTGACGGTATAGCGTCTCAAGACGCGCGGCTTCCGCAAGCGATGCTCCGGCCGCAGCACGAGCAGCATCCGTCTCGGCGACGATTGCCGCGAGCGGACCGGCATCGAGACCGCGGGCGAATCCGTCTGTCATTTGGCTGGCAATGGTGGCCGTGACGGCGGCAGTCTTGACTCCTAGCCTAGCCAGAAAGCCAGGATCGGAAGCCGGGTTAGTCTTCAGCGATGGCGAATCCTTATCCGTTGCAGCATCGGCGTCCTCAGCGGAAGCAGTCTCCATCGCGCCGGTATGCTTGATCGCCCCTGCGCCAAACAGGCCCAGCACCATGACTCCTGCGCCCAATCCAGCCCAAGCCGCAGATTGCCATCGGCTCATTGCACATCCTTTTCGATCATGAGTTCCGGCCCCGACAAGGGTCTGCGCAGCGCATCTTCCAGTGCCATGTCGGCGGTGAGCGCGCGGGTCAGAGCATCGAGTTCCTGAAGTCGAGTCGTAAGCCGGCCTGCTTGAGCGGCACCCCAGCCGGCACGATCAAGCGATCCTGCTGCCAGTTCGCGGTCGGCTTGGGCCGCAAGACGATCGGCTATCGGAAGATCCAGCCGCCGCAAGTCGTCGAGCGAGCGGCGAGCGGCATTTGCATCGGCAACAGCGCCATCGACCGCGCCTGCGGCCGCAGCATAGGCTGCTTCCAGCTTCGCAGAGGCCTCGCTCCGGCGGGCCGTCGCCGTAGCGATCGCCTTGCGATTAAGATCGAAGGGCGGCAGCGACAGGCCGAAATTGAACGGGATCTTCACCAGCCCTCGTTCCCAGGTAAACCCCGGCCCGACCGTAATGGCAGGATATTGCTTCGCCACTTCCCCGCGCAGGTCGAGTTCGGCCTGGTCATAGTCGATCATGGCTTTGAGCAGATCGGCCCGCGCGAGCAGTGCCATCCGGCGCTCATCCTCGCCGATACGGGCAATTTCGTCTGGCGACTCGATAGCGTCCCACGCGAACGCTCGTTCAGCCAGCGATTCGGGCGGCACGCTGATCGTATTGGCGAGTTCTATGAGTCCCGCCTGGCGTCGCGCATCGGCATCGGCATGCCGATGCCGCGCGTCGGCGAGATCAGCCCTGACACGCTCCAGTTCCGCACGCGATGCTTCACCTGCATTGACCCGGCGCTCCATCGCGGTGAACCGTCGCCCCTGCAATGCGACAAGGTCGTTCGATGCGGCAATCTGGCGCTCGGCAACGAGTATTTGGGCAAGGCCCCGAACCATGGTCATGCGAGCGGACCAGACCGTCTCGGTAAGTTCATAGCGCGCGGTGATTACAGCTAACTCGGCGCTGCCGATCCGCACAGCGCGTGCGCCGCCAATGTCGAGAGGAATTTCGCCCGATGCGCCCAGCAGCCAAGGCGAGGGATCGGGCGCGGCGCCAGCATATTCCGTGGACAGTGTGAGTTTTGGGCCTGGCGCCTGCCTTGCGCTGCGCGCTGCGGTAAGCGCGCTCGCAACATGGTCCCGAGCCGCCGCGATCGCCGGGTTGGTCTCAAGCATAGCTGCATAGAGCATTGCCCGGTCGAGACGTGCAGGGTTGCACTCCGCTTTGGGAGCCAGCTTTCGGCAGGCGCTGGCCACTCGTCCGAGGTCGAGCGTCAGGCGATCCCTTTGCGCGGCAATGGCCGAAAGCGCCACCGGACGCGGCATGTAGTGCGTGCAGGCGCTCGCACCGAGGACAATCCCAAGGATGATCGGTCTAAAGCTTCTCACGAAGAACCGCCTGGAAATCGCACTTCCACAAAGAGTCCGGGATGGGCGTCCTTCAATACCAGCTCTGCGCGATGAAGATCGGCAATTGCCCGCACCAGACTGAGGCCGAGGCCGTGTCCGGGAGTCGATCGCGCCGCCTCCAGCCTCACGAACCGCTGCTGGACGAGTGCGCGATCAGCCTCTTGGATGCCTGAGCCGTCGTCGCGAACCGTAACGGCAATCCGATCCGCGTCACGGTGGACGCCAAGCTCGACGGTCGAACCGTCGGGCGTATGGCGCAGCGCGTTTTCGATGAGATTGATCACGGCCTGGGCAATAAGTTCCCGGTCGCCTTGCACATTGAGGCCATCTTCGATGGCAAGGCGAAGGTGATGGTTACGATCTTCTGCCAACGGAAGGTGCGAATCGCCTATGTCGGCCAACAGACCCGAAAGATCGACCAGTGAAAACGCGCGATGAAGTCCGCCTTCCTCCAGTTCGGAAATCCGCAGGATCGCGTTGAACAGCGTCAACACATCGTCGGCCTGCTCGACCGCACGGTCGAGCGATCCGCTCAGGTCGCCGTCGCTCCCTGGGTGCTTCATCGTCTCAAGCTGGTTGCGCAGTCGCGCAAGAGGTGTGCGCAAATCGTGCGCCAGATCGCCTGTCACTTGCCGCAGGTTTGCTATCAGTCCCGCTATACGGTCGAGCATGGCGTTGAGGGAAATCGCAACGCGATCGAACTCATCGTCTGCCTCGCCGACTCTCGCGCGGTGGCTTAGGTCTCCACTCGTGATGGCCACAGCGGCTGTCTTGATCCCATGCAACCTTCGCCTGAGATAGGCAGCCAGCGCGAACGCACCAAATATTCCGAGGACCAGCAGCGCCACAGACGCGAGACTGAACATGCCGAGGATCGTCCGGTCGATTGCCTCAAGTGCTTCAAGATCGGCGGCGACAACCATCCGGTATCCGTTAGGCAGAACCGTGACCTTAGCCCGAGCTGGATCGGGTCCCTCGACTGGATCGAAGAAGATAATTTTCCGCCATCCCGGTCCGGGCATCGTGGTCCTGAGATTGCCTGCAATTCGGTGTCCGTCCGGTGCGAATAGCGCTGTCCCGAGCGAAATCGGACCGGGTCCTCGCTGCTGCGAGATCGCATCGATCACGCCGCTCAGGCCGTCGCCGCGATATTCCACCTGCAAGGCATCGGAGGTCTGTTCGATATTGGCGTCGATCTGGCGCGAGAAGGCAGCGTGCGTGGCAAAGAGAACCCCAGCACCAAGCGCGACGGTTGCCACCGCATAGCCAAGGAAGCCGATAAGCGCGATGCGGTTCGCAGCACTGCGCGGTAACAGCCTCATATGGCGCGCAGCCGGTAGCCAACACCGCGCACTGTCTCGATGGCGTCTGGAAGATCGCCCTCATTGAGCTTGGTGCGCAGCCGGCTCATGTGGGTTTCGACAATCTTCGTCTGCGGATCGAAGTGGAAGTCCCAGATGCGTTCAAGCAGCATGGTGCGGGTGACGAATTGGCCAGCGTTACGCATAAGTTCTTCTAGCAGACGGAATTCGCGGGGCTGGAGCATCACCGGCTTGCCCTCCCGCCGGACTTCACGGGCCAGCAGGTCCATCTCGATGCCACCCGCCGCCAGCTTGGTGGCAACGCCTGCGGGAGCGGTGCGCCGACCAAGCGCCTGGATGCGGGCGGCAAGTTCACTGAAGGCGAAGGGCTTGACCAGATAGTCGTCAGCTCCGGCTTCGAGCCCGTCAACGCGGTCTTCGATGCGGCCAAGTGCAGTCAGCATCAGCACCGGCGCAGCAATGCCCCCGGCCCGCAATCTTTTCAGCACCGAAAATCCGTCGAGGGTAGGCATCATCCGGTCGAGAATGATGACGTCGATGGTCTCGGTTAGTCCGAGATGAAGCGCATCCTCCCCGTTCGCTGCCACTATGATGTTGTGGCCCAGCTCACCGAGACCACGCTCGACGAAGTGCCTAGTATCGTCATCATCTTCTGCCAGCAGGATGCGCATCACCTTTTCGCTTAGTCCCTGGCGTTCAGAGGTTCGAATTTGTCCTCAACGATCCGACCGGTGGAGACGTCGACACCGATTTCATGGATTCGATTGCCCTGCCGTATGTCGAACGAATAGCGCAGGCCACCGCCTTCGCGCTCGCGTTCGGCCTTCTCGATGCGCCCGGGTGCCGCATGAAGCGCTATCGCACGGGCCTGGACCATCGTCACGCCCGCCGGTTTGGCATTGGCGAACTGCGGGACGACGAGCGTGGCGGCGGTAAGCGAAAGTATCATGGCAATATTCTTCACGGGTTTGACTCCTGTCACTGTGCATGATGCACGCTCAGGGTCATAGCCGGGCATAGCGCACGTCACGGTTGCAGTGGGGATACAAATTCCCAACCTTGGAGGCGCTCGCCATAGTCACAAAGTGAAGCGTCCCGGGTTTTCCGGAGGCGGTTTCATTTGAGTCATGCGACCATATCGAGGTCCTCGCTGGCTGCATAGTAGTTGGCTTCCGCCTCGGCGGGCGGGATATGGCC
>JANLUV010000422.1:0-2017 GCA_031363685.1 Alphaproteobacteria bacterium
CGCGCCAGCCTGGCCCGAAAGCCCACCGCCCTTGACGGTGCAGACCACATCGTACTGGGCAAGACGATCGGCCACCTGGAACGGCTGGTTGATCACCAGGCGCAGGGTGGGGCGGGCGAAGTACACGTCCTGATCCCGGCCGTTGACGGTGATCTTGCCCGAGCCGGGCTTGACCCACACTCGGGCCACGGCGTCTTTGCGGCGACCGGTGGCATACGAACGACCCTGAGCGTCGATTTCCTTTTCGCGCAGAACCGCGGCGGGACCAGTGCGAACGGGAGCGACGAATTCTGCAGCGCCGGCATCGGCGCCGGTGTTCAGCGGTTCACCCCCGGCGAGGGCACCAAGATCAGCGAGATCGGTGACGGAATTATCGGACATCAGGCACCCACCTTGTTCTTGCGGTTGCGGCTGGCAACATCCAGCGGTTCGGGCTGGGTACCGGCATGCGGGTGCTCGGCCCCGGCATAAAGGTGCAGGGCACGCATCTGGTCACGGCCGAGCGGGCCGCGCGGGATCATCCGTTCCACGGCCTTTTCGAGCACGCGTTCGGGAAAGCGGCCGTCCAGAACCTTGGCTGCGGTCACTTCCTTGATGCCGCCGGCATAACCGGTGTGCTTGTAATAGATCTTCTGCTTGAGCTTGTTGCCCGTCAGCCGCACCTTGCCGGCGTTGATGACGACGACATGGTCGCCGCAATCAACGTGCGGGGTGAAGCTCGGCTTGTGCTTGCCGCGCAGGATGTTGGCGATGATCACCGCGAGGCGTCCGACCACCAGGCCATCGGCATCGATCAGATGCCACTTCTTTACCACCTCGGCCGGTTTGATCGACCGGGTGACCGTGCTGAGCGCCTTCATGGCTTTACAGGTTCCCTTGGTATTTGATCCGCCGACGGTTTGCCCGGCCAGCGAGAAGGCGGCCCAATGCGCGATCAGGGCTACAGAGTCAAGGTTTCTGCGGCTTTGCAGAGAGGTAAAATAATACCGCCAGCAGGGAGGCGCCGCTGGAACCCGCTCAGGGGAGGGAGGCCAGCGTCCAGGTCTCGGTGCTGAGCCGGGCCGATCCGCCCAGTTCGGTGACGACGCGGCGTTGCAGCCGGTCAAGCAGGCCGCCGGGCGCATCGGTCGCGGTGATCGTCACAGTCACCTTGCCGGTCGAGCCATCGGGCAGTGGCAGTTCGCGGCTTTCCTGATGTTCGCCGCTGGCCGGACGGAACAGGTCGGCCGGCCAGTTGCCACCGGCGGCGCGGGCCTGCGCCTGCAGCTTCGCCACCATCGCCAGAGCGGCGGTGCGTTCCGCGTCGGTCATCTGCGCCTTGACGATGAAATCCCGGGCGGCCGCCATCGTGCGCGCTGCGGCGGCAGGATCGTCGGCGCCCTGTTGTTCGAGGATCAACCCGTGACGGTCGAGCGCGAGCGGGAACAGCCCCTCGTCGCTGCGGGTCCGCTCGACATCGGCCAGTTGCGCCAGTTCCGGCGGGGCGTCCACATCCGCGCCGACCAGTTCGCCCTCCACCCGGTAGCCGGTGGCGTTCGGGTGAAAGCGGATCGCATAGCGGCGGCGCGATACCACTTCCTTGCCGTCCGACAGCGCCTTGCGCAGTTCGCGGGTCAGCAGGACGGGCCCTGCCGGCGGATTGAATGTGCCCGGAGAGGAATGCGCGGTTGCGGCGGCGGCCGGCGCGGTCGTGGCAGCAGACAGCGCGGCGAGTGCCGCGCCCAGCAGGAACCGGCTGCGCACCGAGCGGCTCATCGGCGGCGCCCCGATGCATGGCCCGATGCATGGCCCGGCATGTCGCCCAGTGCGTGGCCCCCCCAGACCGTGGCTGCAACCAGCAGCGCGCCGACCAGTTGGTGCAACACCGCGACCCACAGCGCGATCCCGCTCATCACCGTGGCGATGCCGAGCAGGACTTGCACGCCGAACGCGCTATGGACCGCGATCGACACCCGGCGCGCGCCGGCCCGGCGCAGTTTTCGCCCCATCACCACCAGCACGGCGACAACCGCCCAGG
>JANLUV010000428.1:0-1825 GCA_031363685.1 Alphaproteobacteria bacterium
ATCCTGCGCGTGCTGACCGAACAGGCGTTCGTCCGCGTCGGCGGGCACCGCCAGATCCGGGTCGACGTGCGGGTGGTGTCCTCCTCCTCACGCAATCTCGAACGCGAGATCGCCGAGCGGCGGTTCCGCGAGGACTTGTTCTACCGGCTCAACGTCGTCCCCGTGCAGGTGCCGGCGCTGGCCGACCGGCGCGATGACATTCCGGCGCTCGTCGATCACTTCTTCACCCGCTACGCCACCGATCAGGGCATCTCGCCGCCGGAAATCTCGCCCGAGGCGATGGCCGCACTGCAGGCCTACGAATGGCCGGGCAACGTCCGCCAACTGCGCAACGTGGTCGAACGCACGGTGATCCTCACCCCGCGCGACAAGCTCGCCCGGATCGAGGCCGACATGCTCCCGCCGGAAATCGTCAGCAGCCGCATGAACGGCGATTCGCATATGTCGGCGTTGATGGGCGTGCCGCTGCGCGAGGCGCGCGAAAACTTCGAGCGGGAGTACCTGCGCGTCCAGATCCGGCGCTTTTCGGGCAACATTTCCAGGACCGCCACCTTCATCGGGATGGAGCGCTCGGCGCTCCACCGCAAGCTCAAGCTGCTCGGCATGGTCAGCAGCCGCGAGGATGAGCCGGAAGAACTTTAGGCCGCCCCGGGATGGATTTGTTCGCACTTGCGGAACTTTGATCGACTTGCGCGATTTACGCGGAGGATGGAAACCGGTAGCTTGAGCAACGAACCGGCTGAATCGGTCCCGCCTGGCGGGGCCAGTCCAGCCAGATCGCGGATCGCGTAAAGCGGCCGCCAAGAAAATAAGGAGTACACCAGGTGACCGGAAAAACTCTTACTGCCCGCCCTCGCGCTAATCCGGTCGAGGAACCGGCCGTCGCCGCGCCACCGCCATTGCCCACCGGCAAGGGCAACCAGAACCTCCAGGACCAGTTCCTCAACCTCCTGCGTAAAAGCAAAACCCCGGTCACGATGTTCCTCGTGAAGGGCGTCAAGCTTCAGGGCATTGTCACGTGGTTCGACAACTTTTCGATCCTGCTACGCCGCGATGGCCAGTCACAGCTGGTCTACAAGCATGCCATTTCCACGATCATGCCCAGCCAGCCGATCGATGCCCGGCAGTTCATCAACGGGGCGGAAGCGGGCAACAAGAAGGTCCGGCTGCTGCAGGACGTGTTCCTCGCTTCGATCCGCACGGCCGCCGTGCAAGTCACGATGTTCCTGGTGAACGGCGTGATGCTGCAGGGCCGCGTTGCCGCCTATGACCTGTTCTGCCTGCTGCTCGAACGCGAAGGCTATGTCCAGCTGGCCTACAAGCACGCCGTTTCTACCATCCAGCCCGTCACTCCGGTGGATCTCACCGGCGGTGAATGGGACGATGAAGAGGACGCTGACTGATCGATAACGAAGAACTTCAGGGCGAGGTCAGTCGCGGTGCCCGGGCCGTCATCGTCTATCCGGCGATGCGGCAGCGGGCGGCCGTCGAAACCGAATCCCGCCTCGAAGAGGCTCGCGGCCTCGCGCTTGCCATCGGGATAACCGTGGTCGAGGCATTTGCCGTGCCGATCCGCGAGGCCCGCGCCGGCACGCTGTTCGGCGAGGGTCAGATTGCGAATATCGCCGTCGCCTGCAACCGTGAAGACGCCGAACTCGTCATCATCGACGGCGCGCTCACCGCGATCCAGCAGCGCAACCTCGAAGAAAAGCTCAAGCGCAAGGTGATCGACCGGACCGGGCTGATCCTCGAGATTTTCGGCGAACGCGCCGCCACGGCGGAAGGCCGCCTGCAGGTCGAACTGGCGCATCTCGATTACCAGGCC
>JANLUV010000454.1:0-6284 GCA_031363685.1 Alphaproteobacteria bacterium
ACGATCCGGTGGTCCAGCTCAAATCGGGCGGCTATCTGGTGATCAATCCAACCGAGGCGCTCGTCTCGATCGACATCAACTCGGGTCGTTCCACCAAGGAACACGGCATCGAGGCAACCGCGCTCAACACCAACCTTGAAGCGGCGCGCGAAATCGCCCGCCAACTGCGCCTGCGCGACATGGCCGGGCTGGTGGTGATCGACTTCATCGACATGGAATACGGGTCGAACGTCCGTAAGGTCGAAAAGACGATGAAGGACGCGCTCAAGAACGATCGCGCCCGCATCCAGGTCGGCCGCATTTCGGGCTTCGGCCTGATGGAGATGAGCCGCCAGCGCCTGCGCACCGGCGTGCTCGAAGCCACTACGCGCGGCTGTCCGCATTGCGATGGCACCGGCTTGGTCCGCACCGCCTCCAGCGCGGGCTTGTCCGCGCTGCGCCTGATCGAAGACGAAGCCGCCAAGGGCAAGGGCACGGTGATCTCGCTGTTCGCCTCGCAGGAAGCGGCGGTCTACCTGCTCAACGCCAAGCGCGCCGATCTGCAGGAGATCGAGGACCGCTACGGCGTCCGCGTCGAAGTGATCCCCGAGGGTGAGAACGAGGGCGCCAAGATGCGCGTCGGCTCGTCCGGCCCGCGCCCGACCACGCCGCCCAAGTTCGAGCCGATTGTCGATCTCGACGATGATCTGCCGCTTGAGGACGACGAGGACTACATCGACGAGGACGAAGCCGAGGAGGCCGAAGCCAGCACCGGGGATCGCGCCCCGCGCGAACCCCGCGCTGACCGCGAAGCCCGTGCCGACGACGACAGCGAAGGTGGCCGTCGCCGCCGCCGCAAGCGCCGCCGCGGTGGCCGCAATCGCAGCCGTGAAGACGGCGGCGCCGAAGGCGCCAGCGATAACGACAACGACGACGAGGAAGACCGCGACGAAACCGAAGCGGGCGAACCCGCCGGGGAATCGGAAGGCACCGAAGCGGCTGAACGCAGCGAAAGCACCGAAGGCGGCGAACGCCCCGACGATGCCAGCGGTGAAGACGGCGAAGGTCCGCGCAAGCGTCGCCGCCGGGGTCGTCGCCGGCGTGGTGGCCGCAATCGCGGCGAGGGCGAGGGCGAAGGCAACGATAACGAAGCCGGTGAAGGCGAAGACGAAGGCGCGGATGATGGCGCGGATGATGGCGCGGATGATGGCGATGTCGCCGTTGCCGCCGCTCCGGCCCCAGCCACCGCCGAAGCCCCGGTCGAAGCCCCCGTTGCCAACGAAGCGCCTAAAAAGCGTTCGCGCCGCAAGAAGGCCGATGCCGAGGTGACCGAGGACGCCGAAGCAGCTCCGATCGCCGAAGCCGTTCCAGCCGAAGTAACGGAAGCCGAAGCACCGCAGAAGCCTGCTCGCGCGCGCCGCAAAAAGGCCGATGCCGCACCTGCGGACGAGGCTCCGGCGAGCGAAGCTGCTGCTGAACCGGCGGCCGAGGCTGCCCCGAAGAAGGCTGCCCGCCCGCGCAAGAAGAAGGGCGATGTGGCAGCCGAAGCTCTGGCGGCCGAAACCCCCGCAGCGGGAACACCGCTGGCTGACACCGTAGCCCACGCGGCGCCGGCAGAAGTGATCGTTGCCGCAGCCACCGCTCCGGTTAACGGCGCAGACGGGCCGGACGGCGACGGGCCGGACGGCACCAACCCTGATGGATCACCCCGTCGCGGCTGGTGGCAGCGTACTTTCGGCGACTGATCCACCAGCCTCAGGACAACCACAAAAAACGGCGCGGAAGGAAACTTCCGCGCCGTTTTCGGTTACTGCTCCGCAGCAGCCCGTCACACCTTCGTCGCGCCCCCCCATTCCATCCACCCGACCGTCCGCGGCGTGCCCGGCACGAATTTTGCCCCGATCGGCGTAACCGCGAACCCCTTTTCGGCAATCGCCTCGGATACCCGCCGGGTCAGGTGACAGTTGCCTGCCAGCCGCTTCCACACCGGCTCGATCCGCCGCTGCCACTTCGCCACGCCGGCATCGGGCGCCCGGCCGTGCTCCAGGTACAGGAACGTGCCACCGGGTTTCAGCACGCGCCGTAATTCAGACAATGCCTTGCCGTGATCGTTCACCGAACACAGCGTGAAGGTTGAAACCACGGTATCGAAGCTGTCGTCATCGAACGGCAGATCCTCGCCGAACCCGGCGCGGATGTCGGCGTCCCAGCCCTTGGCCCGCGCCTCTTCGCGCGCAAAATCCAGCAGCTTGGCCGAAGGGTCCAGCCCGGCAAACGACGTTACCTTGGCCGCGTTGTAGAACGGCTGGTTCAGCCCGCCGCCGCAGCCCAGTTCGAACACCCTGCCCTTGGCCAGCGGCACCACTTCGCCGCGCAGTTCCGCAATCGGCTTCAGCCCGCACCCGCACCGCACGATCCGCGGCACCATGTGCTCGTCCCACCACTTCGCCAGTCCCATTTCCCGCGCCCCTTCGTTATTCTGCCAGCGAGATGCCGCTTCAGCGCTTGAGATTTTCGTAGCGATCAATCGGCTCGAAGTTGACATCGGTGATCGCGACAAAGACCGGCTCGAAGAACTTCGACTGGTCGATATCCTCGGAAAAGCTGTATTCAGGACGATCGTCATAGGCGGCCTTAAGCTTGGCCATGAACGATGCCAGATCGTCGGTCTCGAAATAATACATCGAAAGATACTGGAAGGCGTTGTCCATCTGAAACGGAAACATCTTGGGCAAGTCAACCGCCTTGAACCGCCCGAGCGGCACCAGTCCGGGCAGCGTCTTGTACGTCGGATAGGCGATTTCATCGTACCATGCGTTGAAGGCATCGTCCCGGCCCGGAAGGGCATTGGTCATCGCCAGAAGAATGTGCTTGGCCATCGTCTCGCTCCGCTTGCTGATTTGGCGGCAGCTTGCGATCCGCCGCGCCTTGCGGCGAGTTTTGCATTTGGTCAGGAAATGGGCAAGCCCTGCTGCCCGGCGATTGGCGTGAACCCCAACCCTCAGAACACCGGCAAGGTCGGCGCCTGTCCGAAGGCTACGCGCCCTGCGTCCTCCATCATCGTGCGCTGGAACACCAGGTGCCCGCACATCGCGTTGACATCGCGCAGCGCAGCCTCGAACGGCGCGCCGACGAACAGCGCGGAACCGCCTGCCGCGCGGGAACACAGTTGCACCGCCTCAAGGCTCGATTCCGCCGCATGGACCACCGCCCGCCGCACCCGCGCCCGCACCGCCATCGGCGCCGGCTCGCCCGCGACGGCCAGTGCCCACAGCCGTCCGAACGCATCGCGCAAATTCGTCCTGCCCGATTCGACCAGTGCCTCGGCCTTGGCCACCGCATATTGCGCAAAGGCATTGTCGCTCAGCCGCCCCCGCCCCGCAGAGTTCTTCGCCAGCGCCAGTTCCTTCAGTCCTTCGACCGCGCGGCGCGCCACTCCCAGCGGCACCCCGGCCAAGACAAAGCCGAACACCGTCATCGGCAGGCGGAACAGCGGCGACGGGTGATAAACCCGGTCAAGCTCACCCTGCACGATCCGGTCCTCGGGCACGAACACGTCGTCCAGCGTGAACTCGGTGCTGTTGGTCGCCACCAGCCCGGCCACGTTCCAGCAATCGTGAACCGTCGCGGCGGCTTTCGGCGCAAACGCCATGAGCGTGCGCGGCCGGCCGTTCGCCAGCAGTTCCGGCACGCCATCGGCGTGGACGAAGCAGCCGCCATAGACCCAGTGCGCCTGGTCGATCCCGCTGGCCCAGGCAAACCGCCCGGTCACGCGGTAGCCGCCGTCAACCCGGATCGCCACGCCTTGCGGCGCGCCCGAACCCGCCATCGCCGCACTGCCGCGCGTAAACAGCGCGGCGACCTGTTCGGGCGGCATGAACCCCGAAAAATACCCCAGCGCCGGCCCGACCGCAAGGTTCCAGCCGGCCGAGGCATCGTGAAACGCCATCCGTTCGGCCATGTCGAGATGCTCCAGCGGCCCCAGCCCCGCCCCGCCAAGATCGGTCGGCACCAGCAGCCGGTACAGGTCTGCATCAAGATAGCCCTGCGCCACTTCGTCAGGCAGCCGCCGCAGCCGCGCGATCTCGTCCCGGCTGCGCTCGACCACATCGCACAGCAGTTCGAACCGCTGCCACACCGCGCCGGGCATTCCCGGCCCCGGCTCTATCCCTACTGGCTGCATCACTTCGCGCTCCTCGTTCCGCCGCACGTTTGTCGCGCTTGCCAGTTCATCGCTTCCTCGGCTCAGTTGACCAGATAGACAGGATATTGATCCTGCGGTAAAGTGCTCGCCACGGACAAGCACGGTTCGGATTCAGACCTGTCCGACGTTTTCGCAAATTGAACGACGGGTCTGCCGCTAATAACAAAATCAGGAGCGCTGCCGGTGATACGGGTTTATTCTGGCAACACGCCAAACGTGTTCAAGGTGACGATCGCCATCGCCGAAATGGGCCTGGAGAGCGAATGGATTCCGATCGACATCTTCAAAGGCGAACAGTTCGACTCCGCATTTCTGGCGATCAGTCCGAACAACCGCATCCCGGCCATCGTCGATACGGCCCCTGCCGATGGTGGTGATCCGATCAGCGTCGCCGAGTCAGGTGCTATCCTGATCTACCTGGCGGAAAAGACCGGAATGCTGCTTCCTGCGGATCCCCGCGCCAAAGCGCCAGTCCTGCAATGGGTGATGTGGCAGATGTCTGCCCAAGGCCCGACGCTGGGCCAGTTCGGTCATTTCCGGAACTATGCGCCCGATAAACTTCCCTACGCAATCGAGAGGTTCGGCAACGAAGCGCGCCGATTGTACCGTCTGCTGGATCGGCACCTCGAAGGGCGCGAGTTCATCGCGGGCGACTATTCGATTGCCGATATCATCAGTTGGCCGTGGCTCATGTTCCGCGAGCATCACGGACTTGTCCTCGATGATTTTCCCAATCTCGCACGATGGTATCGCGCCATCGAGGCCAGGCCCGCCGTGGTCGCGGCGCTCGCTAATTCACATGTCCCTGGACCGCCGACGTTCACGGACGAAGCCCGTCAGATCTTGTTCGGCCAAACGGGGGATTGATTGTGATCGAATACGTTACAGTGTCTGAAGCCATTGCGCGCCCGGGCCTTCGGGTGGTGTTTTCGCCCGGATTTCCCGGCCCGTGGAGCGTCGCCGCCAAAGCGATCCTTGATATCAAGGGCATCTCCTATACCCCTGTGGCGCAGGCGATCGCCAACGAGGACCGGGAACTGCGCGACTGGACGTGGCAAGAGTCCGCACCGGTCGCGGTGCTCGACACCGAACGTCCGCGTGCGCGGTGGGACGAAATCCTGCTACTGGCCGAGCGGCTCAGCCCCGTGCCGCGCCTGATCCCTGCATGTGAAACAGCGCGGTCGGACATGTTCGGACTCGCCAACAGCATCTGCGGCGAAGATGGCTTCGGCTGGAATTTCAGGCTCTACAAGATGGCGGCATGGGAAAGCGCATTGGCCGGAGAAAGCTCCGAACCGGTTTTTCTGACGCGGGAACAAGTCGATGTCATGCAGCGCCGCTATGGCGACAGCTCGCGAAGCGCAGTCGAGGCAAAGGCTCGCATGGGCAGCATCCTGCGCCTGCTCGCCGCGCGCCTTCACGAAAATGCCGATCGCGGAAGCCGTTACTTTGTCGGCGATCAACTTACCGCGCTGGACATCTATTGGACCGCTTTTTCCAATCTTGTCACTCCGATGCAGCAGTCCGACTGCCCCATGCCCGACGCCTACCGCCAGATGGGCGAAGCGATGGAACGCGAACTGGACGAACCGGTCGATCCGATCCTGATCGATCATCGCGATGCGATGCTGGAACAGCATTTTTCCGTGCCGCTGCGGTTCTGAATACGCGAATCGATCGCAGCCGACCTGATTGAGCTCGGTTAGGTTCAAGAACTGACTCGATCGGGGCTTACCCGGTTGGACTTTGGGAGGGTTCCATGTGGGAGTACCACTCCACCGCCTGCGCCGCCCACGACCAGAAGGTCTCCGGCGCAGCAATGCTTTCACGCCAGGCTTCCGTATATGCTTCGCTCATGCCTGCCTGCTCTGGATCAGCGCAAGGTCGTGGCCAGGACGACCAGCGTCGGATCGACCTCGAACGGTTCGGGGACGAAGCCCTTGTCGCGTTCCACTGCGATCGCGGCGTGGTTGTCGCGGCTTTCGATCGCGATGACCCGGCGCCCCCCCGCCTCGGCCTCGCGGGCGATATGATCGAGCAGCGCCCAGCCGACGCCCATGCCCTTGTAGTCGCCGCGCACCGACACCGCGATCTCGCCGGT
>JANLUV010000467.1:0-6982 GCA_031363685.1 Alphaproteobacteria bacterium
ATTTAGCAACAAAATTGATGAGCACAACAAATGAATCTATTTACCGCCGCCTCCATCACATCGCGGTACAGCCGCGTCTGCCGTTCGCGCGACGGGAGCGTGGCTGAAACGAGGAACTGGAATTCGGTGCGGTACAGGCCAATGCCGTCGGCGCCGGTGAAATTCAGCATCGGCACGTCATCGCGCAGGCCCGCGTTCATCATCACCATGATCCGCGTCCCGTCGAGCGTGCGCGGCTCGACATCGCGCAGGCCGGCATAGACCGCCTGCCGCTCGCGGTTCTTGGCAAAGCGGGCCTCGAACGCCTCGACCAGCATCGGGGTGGGCCGCACGGTCGCCGTGCCCTGTTCGGCATCGAGCAGCAGGTGATCGCCTTCGCGCAGCAGCCCGCGCAGGCCGCGCACCCGGCCGAGCACCGGCACCCCCATCGCCCGCGCGACGATCACCACGTGCGCGGTGAGCGAACCTTCTTCCAGAATCACGCCCTTAAGCCGGCGCTTGTCGTATTCGAGCAGTTCGGCCGGGCCGAGATTGCGCGCGATCAGGATCGCGTCCTGCGGCAGCCCCTTGCTCGCCGCGGTGCCAAGCTGGCCCGAGACGGTCCTCAGCAGCCGATTGGACAGATCCTCCAGATCGTGCATCCGGTCGGCCAGCAGCGCATCATCGATCTGCCGCATCCGCATCCGGGTGCGCTGCTGCACCCGTTCAATCGCGGCTTCGGCGGTCAGCCCGGAATCGATCGCCTCGTTGATGCGGCGGATCCAGCCTTCGTCATAGGCGAACATCTTGTAGGTCTGGAGCACTTCCTCATGCTCGCCCTCCACGCCGAATTCGGCCTGCGCCGCCATCCGCTCGATCTGGTCGCGCATCTTGTCGAACGCCAGGATGACGCGCGCGCGCTCAGCCTCGGTATCCTCGGCCATGGTGTGTTCGATGGTGATGCGCGGCTGGTGAAACACGGCGTGGCCGCTGGCCAGGCCCTTGACCAGCGTCAGCCCGCGCAGCCGCTCGGTCCCGGTCTGCGCCTGGCTGATCCCCCACGCGGTATCCTCGTCGACCAGTTCGGCGTTGGAGATCAGCTCGGACAGCACCATCGCCACGGTCTGCAGCGCCTCGATCTCGACTTCCTCATACCGCCGCGGATCAACGTGCTGGACGCACAGGACGCCCACCGCCCGTTCGCGCCGGACGATCGGCACGCCGGCGAACGAGTGGAACTTTTCCTCGCCCGTTTCAGGACGATAGGAGAAGTCCGGATGCGCGGTGGCTTCGGCCAGGTTGAGCGTATCGACATTGCCCGCGATCGTGCCGACCAGGCCTTCGCCGATTGCCATGCGGGTGACGTGAACGGCCTCTTGCGCCAGGCCCCGGGTCGCGAACAGTTCAAGCATCCCCTCGCGCAGGAGATAGATCGAACAGACTTCGCTATCCAGGCTTTCGCCGATGACTTCGACCACCGTATTGAGCTTGGATTGCGCATGACTGCGCGATGCCATCACCTCGTGCAGGCGGGTCAGGATCGTCCGGGCGGCGGCTACGGCAGTGAGCATCCCTGCGGGTTATCTGAAACCGTGCCGCTTGGGAACGGGTGCGCCGGTGTTCCGGGGTGAAATCGCACAGCGGCATACGAATTCGCCGCCGTGGCCCCGGAATGGACCGGTGCGGCCCTTCAGAAGTGCGAAAGCTCCTCCTTGATGCGCAGCTTCCGCTTCTTGAGGGACTGGACCATCGACTGGTCGGGGGCGGGCCGGGTCAGTTCTTCCGCGATCTTGCGTTCGATACCGGCGTGCCGAAGTTGCAATGCACTGACATGCGACGATTCCATGAGCATACCTCCTGAGATTGCCCGACTGTTGTCGCGCCGCTTCGGCTCATGGCCGACTCGGTGATTCATGGCCGAGCAGCGCGATTGTCAGACAAGCACATTAAGCCTATCTTGCGAAGCATATACGAGCCCGAAGCGGCAGATCCGGTGGTGATCGCGATCAGCGGTGCGCCGCGCGGAGCGGCCGCTTCGGCGCACTGGCAGTTTGATGGCTTGATGAGGGCATGGCGGCGTGAGCGAAGAGGAAATGCGCAAGCGTCTGGCAATGCTCAGGATTGAGCATCGCGATCTGGATGCCGCGATCGATGCGCTGACGTCTGCGGGGGCTGGCGACCAGCTCCAGATGGCGCGGTTGAAGAAGCGCAAACTGCGGCTCAAGGACCAGATGGCGATCCTCGAGGATTATCTGATCCCCGATATCATCGCGTGATCTGCAACGCCACTGCAGCGGGACTGCATCCCGGTTACCAACGACAGTCAGGCCGCATCCGGCCACTTGCAGCACATCATCGCGAAATTGCAACCGTCTCGGATACGTTCCAATCCGGCACAGTCCCGAAATGATCGGTGAATTGGCCCGCACAGCGATTGAATCTCCGGATTCGCGAGCGCTATCGGACGATCCTTATGGCGCAGCCGGCTAACCTCAACCCGCGGATCATCGAGTCCCTCTATGCGGAGGGGCTGATGCTGTCGGACGACGTGCGCGCCGCGTTCGACCTGACCCGGCGCGGCCCCCACGATCTTAGCGCCGACCCGGAAGACGCGGCCCGCATCGCGCTGTCGTGCGAGGCGCTGCGGACCACGACGCGGATGATGCATGCGGTCGCCTGGCTGCTTAACCACCGCGCCTTCCTCAACGGCGAGATCAGCGAGTTCCAGCTCCGCCGCCATGGCCGGATCGCCGCAAACCTGCCGCAGTCCGAACCGGACCGGATGGCGCTGCTGCTGCCCGATGTCCGTCAGCTGATCCTGGCGACCGAACGGTTCTATGCCCGGCTGGTCCGCCTCGATGCCAGCTGGCGCGAGCGGGAGCCCGAAGGCGAACCCGCGATCCAGCGCCTGCGCGAACGGCTTAACCGCGCAGTTCGCTAGGCACATCGGCTAAACGCAGGCGAGCGACTTCTTCCAGCGCGCGATCCGGCCGGCGCGGGTCGCTTCGTTCATTGCCGGCGTAAAGCTGCGGGCCGCCCCGCGCATCGCCCGCGCCGCATCGCCCAGCGACGGAAACAGCCCCGCCCCCACCGCCGCCAGCATCGCCGCGCCAAGCGCGGTAGTCTCGACCATCTGCGGCCGTTCGACCGGCAGCGCCAGCACGTCGGCCAGATCCTGCGCCACCCAGTCGTTCGCGCTCATCCCGCCGTCGATCCGCAGGGTCCGCCACGCCGCCCCGTCGGCGGCGAAGGCGGCGGCGAGATCGTGCGTCTGCAGCGCCATCGCCTCGAGCGCGGCGCGGGCGATATGCGCCTTGCCCGCCGCAAATGTCAGCCCGGTGATGACCCCGCGCGCGCGGGGCTGCCAGTGCGGCGCACCCAGGCCGGACAGCGCGGGCACGATCACCACCCCGGCAGCATCGGGCACCGACCGGGCAAGCTGCTCGGTCTCCGCCGCATCGGCGATCAGGCCCACCTGATCGCGCAGCCATTGGATCAGGCTGCCCGCAACGAACACCGAACCTTCGAGCGCATAAGTCCGCTTGCCGCCAAGCTGCCACAGCACGGTGCCGAGCAGCCGGTGCCCCGAACGCGGCAATTTCGCGCCCATGTTGGCCAGCACGAAGGCGCCGGTGCCATAAGTCGCCTTGGTTTCGCCGGGGGCAAGGCAGGCCTGCCCGATGGTGGCGCCCTGCTGATCTCCGACCAGCCCGGTCAGCGGGATGGCCGCGCCGAAATGATCGGGCAGCGTCATCCCGAACGATCCGGCGCAGTCGGTCACTTGCGCCAAGGCGGCGCGCGGCACCCTGAACAGGTCGCATAGCCCCGCGTCCCAGTCTGCCCCGTCGAGCGCGAGCAGGCTGGTGCGGCTGGCGTTGCTGGCATCGCTGATGTGCAGCCCGCCGGTGAGCTTGAACGCCAGCCAGCTTTCGACCGTGCCGAGCGCCAGCCGGCCATTCGCCGCCGCAGCCGCCACCGCCGGGACTTCGCGCAGCAGCCAGCCCATCTTGGTGGCGGAGAAATAGGGATCGAGCAGCAGCCCGGTGCGGGCCTGGATCACCGGTTCCTGCCCGCGCTTGCGCAAGGCGGCGCAAGCATCGGCGGTGCGCCGGTCCTGCCAGACCAGCGCGCGATGGAGCGGTTCGCCGCTGACCCGGTCCCACGCCACCACGGTTTCGCGCTGGTTGGCAATGCCGATCGCCGCGACCCGTGCCGCCGTGTCGTCAGCGCCGCCCGCATCGGCGATGACCGCGCGGGCGCAGGCCAGCGTCGACGCCCAGATCTCGGCCGCGTCATGCTCGACCCAGCCGGGCTGCGGATAGTGCTGGGTCAATTCGCGCTGTACCGCGCCCGCAACCGCGCCGCCGGGGGTGAACAGGATCGCGCGGGTCGAGGTGGTGCCCGCATCGAGCACCAGGATCAGCGGCTGGTCGGTCATGGTATCCTCTTGGGCGGTTCGGCTTTGCCGCAGTTTGGCGTTGCGCCCAGTCTGCCCACCCCCGGCCTTGCCCGCAAGCGGGAGGGGGAAAATCGGGGCAGCCCCCTCCGGCAAGTCAGCGCGGCGTTACGGGTACGCGGGCGGGCAATGGACAGATGGCGTGCGAATATCCATATCCCGCGCATGATCATTCCCGAACAGCCATGGCCGACAGGCCTTGCCGAGCAGGTCGAGCCGCTGGTGCGGCGCGTGCTGGCGCCCAATCCTTCGAATTTCACGTATACCGGGACCGAAAGCTACATCGTCGGCGGGGCGGACGTGGTGGCGGTGATCGATCCCGGCCCGGCCGACCCCGCCCACCTTGAAGCGCTGCTGGCCGCGATCGGCGAGGCGCGCGTGGCCGCGATCTGCTGCACCCACACTCACCGCGATCATTCCCCCGCCGCCGCCCCGCTGAAAGCGGCGACCGGCGCCCCGATCATCGGCTGCGCCGCGCTAGCGCTGGAATGGGACGGCCCGCGCGCCGATGCCGCGTTCGACCGCGACTATGTTCCCGACCGGGTACTGCGCGACGGCGACAGCCTGAGCGGGCCGGACTGGACGCTGACTGCGGTGGCCACACCGGGCCACACCTCCAACCACTTGTGCTATGCGCTGGAGGAAAGCGGCGCGCTTTTCACCGGCGATCACGTGATGGGCTGGTCGACCAGCGTGATCGTGCCGCCCGACGGCGACATGGCCGCCTACATGGCCAGCCTCGACAAGCTTTACCAGCGCAAGGACCGGGTGTTCTATCCGGCGCACGGGCCGCAAGTGGACAAGCCGCAGCAGCTGGTGCGCGGAATGATCGGCCACCGCCGCCAGCGCGAGCGGCAGATCCTCAAGCTGCTCGAAGGCGGCGCATCCGCGATCGATGCCGATCTGGTGCCGCAGATGTACAAGGGCGTCGACCGGGCGCTGTGGCCCGCCGCCGGGCGCTCGGTGCTGGCGCACCTGATCGATCTGGAGCAGCGCGGCGTGGTGACCCATGCGGAAGCACGATGGACGATCGCGGCCTGACCCCCGCACCGCCCCCCGCACCCCGCGTGGCGGTGGCGGCACGATCTACCCTGCCATGGCTGCTGTTCGTGGCCGCGCTGGCCGTGGCCGGCTGGGCGCTATGGCAAGTGTGGCGCCCGGCCCAACCCGGCGATCCGCTGGCAACCACGCTGACCGCGTTCGAGAAACAGGACCGGCTGACGGTGTTTTCCGCCGAACTGGCCCCCGTGGTCGCCAGCGACGACAGCCGCCTGTTCGGGATGCTGAAATCGCGGCAGGTCGCGGTGATCCCGGCGCGGGTGGATTATACGCTCGACCTCAGCCAGATCGGCCGCAGCCGGATGGCCTGGAACGAGGCCGCCAAACGGCTGGATGTGGTGCTGCCGCCGCTACAGCTGTCGCGCCCCAACCTGGATGAAAGCCGTGCGCAATATTTGCGCGAAGGCGCGTGGATCACCCGCGCGGCGCAGGAGAAGCTGACCCGCGCGAACACGCAACGAGCCGAGCAGCAGGCGGCGCAAGGCGCGGCCAATCCGGCGCTGATGAAACTGGCGCAAGGCGCGGCCAAGGACGCGATCCGGCAGAACCTCGCGATCCCGCTGCAGGTGGCCGGCTTTGGCGACGTGACCGTGGCGGTGCGGTTCGATGGCGAACCGGTGCCGAAATAGCGGCAAGAAACGCTTGGGTTAATCTGCGGTACTCCCTATCTGTACTGGACCACTCAAAGGGACTTGTGCCGCCGATGACTGCCCAGCCGACCACTCTGACCGGACTTGATCTGCGCGCCGAGATCGACCGGCTCCGCAAGGAGAAGAACGCGGTCATCCTTGCGCATTATTACCAGAAGCCCGAGATTCAGGATCTGGCTGACTATATCGGCGATTCGCTGGAACTGTCGCGCAAGGCGGCGGCATCGGATGCCGATGTGATCGCGTTCTGCGGGGTGAAGTTCATGGCGGAAACGGCCAAGATCCTCGCCCCGCACAAGACCGTGATCCTGCCCGACATGAACGCCGGGTGCAGTCTGGAAGATTCCTGCCCGCCCGAGAAGTTCCGGGCGTTTCGCGCCGCGCACCCCGATCACATCGCGCTGACCTACATCAACTGTTCGACCGAGGTGAAGGCGCTGTCGGACGTGATCGTCACCTCGTCCAGCGCCGAAACGATTCTGGCGCAGATCCCGCGCGACCAGAAGATCATCTTCGGGCCGGACCGGCACCTCGGCGGCTATCTCAACCGCAAGTTCGACCGCGACATGCTGTTGTGGCCGGGGGTATGCATCGTCCACGAGGCGTTTTCGGAAACCGAACTGATCAAGCTCAAGGCGCAGCATCCGGGCGCGCCAGTGGCCGCGCATCCGGAATGTCCGCCGCACATCATCGACCACGCCGACTATGTCGGATCGACCAGCGGCATCCTGCAATATGCCAAGACCATGACCAATGACACGCTGATCGTGGCGACCGAGCCGCACATCATCCACCAGATGGAACTGGCGATACCCGGCAAGACCTTCATCGGCGCGCC
>JANLUV010000470.1:0-7370 GCA_031363685.1 Alphaproteobacteria bacterium
CGGCGATCGCCGATTCGGTTCCACCGCGGCCACGCAGCAGGCCCTCCAGCCGCCACTGGCCATCGCCAAGCGGCGTTGCTCGCGTGAACTGGACCAACTCCGAACCCAGCAGTGCGCGGTTGGCGCCCATCGCAAGTTGCCGGACGGTGGCATCCGTCAAAACCATGTCGTCGCCCAGCAATGCGATGGTGACGGCATTGGTGCGATCGAACAGATGCGGCGAACCGGCCTCGAGTGCGGTCGCGGCATGACCGGTTGTGCAGCGCACTCTTGTCGAATTGCCCAGTGGTTGCAGTTGTCCATCGCCCTGGTCGAGATAGAGCGCGGAACCAGACCAACCGGATGCTTCCGATGATGCAGCCGCGAATACGGCTGGCAAATCGCCCGCGCCACTGCCGTCCCACGGCAGTTCGAACGCCGTAAGGGATGTCGGCCCGGTGGGAGCGTCGATCGGCGGCGCAGCCCGGCCAGAGTCGGTTGCAAGGGCACTTCCGGCATACCCGCCCGAGCCCGGCGCACGCCACAAGCCGAACTCGACACCGTTGGCGCGCCATTCCCAGTCATTCACGCGCCAGACGCCTGGCTGGCCGGGGATCCGGACCAGCGAGCCGGGCCGGACGTCGGGATCGATCTCGGCAGTTCGCCAGGACATCGTTTGCCTCGCCCAGCCCGCGCGGCGCGCGGCGGTATCGATCAGCCCCCGGGCAACGGATGCGGTCAGCGCCGCCGGCAGTTCGATGCTGGCGGGCTGTCCGGGCTGCGGCCGGCCCGAAGCCCGTTGCAGTCCCGGCTGATAATCCCGATCGACATCGTAGTAGCGCAGGATTTCCTTCGGGTTGTTCGCCGCCGGCAAACGCTTGCGCGCGAAACCGCTTTCGGCACCGAACCCGTCGTCGGCGGTGGCTAGGGCTGCCTCGCGCAAAACAAGCGGGGCGTCCGCGCCGTCCGGCCGAAGCGTCAGGACGTCGCCCGCGACATCGCAATCAAATGGAAAGACCGGATCGATCTGCGACAACAGGTCGCCAAGCGGTCCCTCATTCGAAATGCCGACGATGCCGCTCAACGGCAGCTGGGCGTCGACGTTGTCGACTACGCCTGCCACCAGATCGGCCACGGAGATGTCCGCGTCATCGGCGAACACTTCGAAAGTCAAGGCCGGGATCCGATTGCCATAGTCGGATAGTTGCAGGTTCTCGAACACCGCATAGGCCAGCCCGCGATAGGCCGGGCAGCGTCCGCCGGCTTCGGCTGCGGCTAGCAGCGGATCGGGCGTCTGATCGCCGTGGCCAGCATAAAACCGCAACTTCCCACCGACTTTAAGGTCGTCGGCCGCGCCGCGCAAAAGATTGCCATCCGCCCAAATTCTGCCGATCCGGGCGAGAGGTCTGCTCGACAGTGCCACCGCGAATGAAGCGCTGTAGTTGTAGGTCGTCACCGAAGGGCTGCCTTTGCCGCCGCCTTGCCTGTCCTTGTGTTCGACAAGGTCGGTCGCCCAGACAATCGATCCCGCCACGCGCATGCGGCCGAAATGCCGGGGAATTGGGCTGCCATAGCTCGACGTCGTAACCGACAACTCCTTCAGACGCGGCCCCTCGCGCGATGGTGAGCCGAAGATCGCGGTATCGACCTGCCGCCCGACCAGCGCGCCGATGGCACCGCCCAGCGGGCCGCCGATCGCGGTCCCGATCGCCGAGAAAATCAGTGTCGCCATGAAGATGTCCTCATTTCCAGGCGCGCAGGCGCCAATGGTACAAGACCGGATCGGCCGGCAGCCCGGCGGTCAGGACAACCCGCCCCAGCCCGGCATGCGCCTCGATGCAGGCGTCCGCCCGCGCGGCGGCGATGAGAAGATGAAGTTGCCCCGGACCCGGCCGGGTGAACAGGATGTCACCGGGCAATAGTGCGCCGCCAGCTGGATCGAATCCATGGACCGCTGCAAGGTTCGGAAGTTGTTCGAAGCGATCGGTCCGCAGGCGGTAACCTGTGGGGAAATGCGCTTCATGTCCGATCGCAGTCAGCGCGGCCGCCAGCACTCCGATACAATCAAGTCCGGTTGCTGGATCACGGCCATGAAGCCGGAAACGGCAACCGACCAAGGATGTGGCGGCAGTGGCGAGCGCTGCCCCGTCGCGCCGGGCTCGGTTGGTTTTTACTCCGGTGATCGCACCGGCTGTCATTGCGATGGCGCTGGATAACGGGTGATCAGATCGTTGCCTGGCAGGTAAGGCTCACCCTGGAAATTCACCGCGTTGCCAAAGCGGCTGGCACAAGTTGCGATCGTCCGGTCGCAACCTTCTCGCAAAGCTATGCGCAGACCTGCAGGCAACGCCGTGTCGATCGGGCCGGCCAGCTCGAGCCGGCCTTCGCTCACCCCCGAAATTGTCGCTGCGGTGCCCGCCAATGGACCGTCCAGCCAGCGCAATTGTCCCCCGGCAAAGGCCGGCACCGCGATTGCGGTGTCAACCG
This sequence comes from Alphaproteobacteria bacterium, assembly GCA_031363685.1. Taxonomy (GTDB): domain Bacteria; phylum Pseudomonadota; class Alphaproteobacteria; order Sphingomonadales; family Sphingomonadaceae; genus Novosphingobium. The sequence goes on from JANLUV010000470.1 coordinate 2,467, forward strand.
TGACCGCGTTTGTATCCAGGTCGAGGCTCAGCAGCGTTGCCATATGCGTAAAGCGCGCACCGGAGAGTGAACAGCCCGGCCCGCAAAACACGGCGCGGCAGCTCGGGCTCGTCCGCGGGATCGGGTCGCGCTGCAGTTCGGCCTTGCGCGATACCAGCGCCGCCGTGAATTTTCCGGCTTCCTCGGTTACCGCCCCGATCGCGCCGCGATACAGCACAAAGCGCTCCAGGTTGACCCAGTCGACCAGTCCGATCGCAACTTGGGCCCCATCGAAGCGGCCGGCGGCAAGATCGTCTGCGGCGATCGAATCGTGGCTCAGCGCGCCTTCGACATCGGCGCTGTCCGGCTCGAAGTCGGCTGAGCGCCGAATGGCTGACGGCATCATGCCCGGCGCAGCACGATGTAACACGCCATCGAACCACAAATCGGCGTCATGCGTGGTGAAGCCCAGCGTCACGCCGTCCCGGCGCGCCACGCGCCAGAACATCCCTACGGTTTCGAGGTCCTGCGAAAACCAGATCCTGCTCATGATGCCTCGCGAATTTCGACGACGGGCACACTTGGCGCCTCGCCGGCGGCGAAACTCGTGCCGGAAATCTGCAAGTGGTCGTCGGCGAAGCGAACCGGAACGTCGAACAGGAACCCGGCACGGATGATCGCGCCCGATGCCGGCGGGGTCGTAAACGTAACCACGCCCAGCGGGTCCATTGTCCAGCCGGCAGTGACCAACACCCCGCCCACGCTCAGCTTGACGCTCCCGTCGACCGGGCGCGTAATCCGGCGCACTTGCACCGCATCACCATCGCCATCGCCATAGCGCTTCAACAGCGCAAAACTGGCCGTCACCCCGTCACCGCTGCCAAGCAACTGGTCGGCTGACGTCGGAGTTCCCGTCATCGCGTTCGAACTGTAGTCAGATGGATCACGCAGACGAAATCCGCGTGCGGCACCACGCCGCGCCCGGAAGAATGCCAACAATACGCCAAGTTCGGTTTCCGAGCGGATGCCCGGGCCGATGTCAAAACGCAGCCGCGCGTTGCCCCACAGGCTGTTGCGCCGTTCAAATCCAGATGCCGTAACCGATACGCTGGTCGAAAACTCCGGCGTAATGCTGGCATCGCGGCCCAGCGCGAGCGGATAGGGAATATCATCGAAGGCCTGCATCGGGTCTTCCTCTCCAGCAAGGGGCAGTCGAACGAAACCGTCGCGGCAGATCTGCGGCAGCGCCCAGACGAAAATTTCGTGCGCGCCGCGCCGCTGCGCCTCGTCGATCCCGGCATCGATCCGCCGCCAGAACGCGCCGTCGGTCGCCGCAGGAACAAAGCCTGCAAGATAATCCTGGTCCGCGGCGGAATAGCCCAGCCGGTAGGCTAATTCGGCATAGGCGGTGCGGCGGCGCGCAGTATCTCCGGCCGTGAGCCAGTCGTAGTCCTCGACCTGCAGCCGGTCGAACGCAGGTTCTGCCCACCCGACCGGTAAATTCGCCCGCCGCGTCTCGGGCATCGCCGGGTCGAGCACGGTCGGCAAAAAAGTGAGCAGCAGAATTTCCGCCGGCTGCGGCGCAGCCGCGCTTCGCACCGCATCACGCAGCGCTGCTGTCGAACTCGCCAGCAGTTGTCCCGCCTGGTCGAGCAGCGCCGTCTGCGCCGCATTCAACGCCTGCCCCAGATCCGCAATCACTGGCGGATCACCGCCGAACGCAGTCTTTGCGGCAGCATCGTAAAGATAAATCCGGCGGCTGGCGTCCGTCCACCACCACGGCTCCCCGATCTGGAAACGCACGGGGACGCCGACATCTTTCATCAGGCCAGCAAAGGCCTGCGCCGCCTTGCGCAGCCAGGCCATGGCATCGGCATTGGCGGGTGACAGCAAAGCCGAAGGCGGCACCCAGCCGGTCCTCGCCGCCGTGCCGTCCGCCGCGCGCTGCTGCCAGTCGTCGGGACAATGCTGCGCAAGCACCTCGTACGACAGCGAAAAGATCGGAAAAAACCCGCGCGCCTTCGCTTCTGCAAGGAAACTGGCGTGCCAGGCGTGTGCCGGCGTGCACAATGCCGGGGCCGCCGGATCGACCAGAAATGCTGTTCCGCTGGCGGTGAGCCGGAAGAAATGGCTCATCCCGACGTAGTGCAGCACGCTGCCCCGATAGCCGAGGCCGTCAAGGTTGCGCAGCAGCCGCGCCGGGGTCTGGGTGCCGCAGTCGTCATAGGCCGTGGCGCAGGCCAGCCCGTGCGGCGGGACCGCCACATCGCCGATGTCGAGCAACGAGCGCGCTCCCGAACAGTTGATTTCGCTCAGTTCAGCCCACCCGTCCACCGGCGTCGCCAGCGGCGCCGTTCCGCCGCCGACATAGCCGGGCGCCACCAATGAGATGAACATCCGGTCGATCGCGTTCGGATAGACCGGGTCGGCCTCGGCCGGCAGCGTGAAGCCGCCGGCCAGCGCGGAAAACGGAACCTCGATCCGGGCGTCGGTTGGCGAACCGGACTTGGCATAGTTCCACAGCCGGACGTACCATGTCCGCGCGGTGCCGCCGGCGTCCTTGCCTTCGATGGTCAAGGTCGGCCCGTTCACCGCGTTAAGCGCGATCACCCCACCCGACCGCCAGCGGAATGCCAGCGTCGTGCGCGAATAATCATGGACGGTCCTATATGCGAGCAGGGGGTGATCAAACCGGTCCACGCTGTCCCAGATCAGCCCGGCCAGATCGCCGGTGGTCATGAACGTCGCATCGACCCGCAGTGCATCAGGGGCCGTGACCACCACCGATGCCATCATCGGTCGCGGGAAATTGACAGTCCAGAAGCGCGGATCAAACCGCTGGATCCAGTCGCTGTCCTGTCCTTCGCGGGCGGACGTCAGCCAGAATGCCATGGCGAATTATCCTTCAGTATTCGCTCAAGGCGCGGCGCACCGCGCTCGCGACCTGGCGACTGGAGCGCTGCAGCGCTTGGGCAGGACTGGTCCCGGCGGGCGCGTTGAGCGTGATCGCGACCCGCACGTCGCGCGGGGCGTTGCCGCTATTGGCGTCGACCCGCCCGGAGCTGGTCGGCACGAATAGCTCCGGGCCCTTCTCGCCAACCAGATAACCGCGTCCGGGCGAAACCAGGCCCCCGGTCGCACGACCTGGCAAGCCAAGGACAGCGCCAATCAGACTGCTGCCGATGTTGAGCAGCCCTCCGGCGCCGCCACCGGTGCCTAGCCCACCCAGCGCCCCCCGCACCGCCTGCGCGGCAATGGAATCGACGACGTTGAGTGCAACCCGTCGCAAGTCCTCGAACCCCAGGCTGCCGCGCCGGATGGCGCCCAGCAGGCCGCGTTCGAGCACGTCACCGGCACGGGAGAACCCGTCGACCAGCGTCCCGTCGAAAGTACCGCGCATCGCGGCAATGTCCTGGGCAAAGCCCTGCGTGCTGGCGCGTACGTCGACCAGCAAGGTATCGACCGTGTCGGTCATCGTCGTGCTCCATCAGGCATCGTCATGCTCCATCAAACGGGCAAGTTCAGTCCGGCTCAAGGATGCCCCCGCTGCTGCTTCGGCAGCGGGGGCCAGGACTGCGGCAAGCTCGGCCGGCGTCGCCCGCCAGAACTCATCCGGACGCCAGCCCAGCAGCCGGCCGGTAAGGCCCGCCAGCCGGCCTGCTGCCGGCGTGAAGCGGTCGGTCATCCCGCGCCCTGAAGGATCTGCGCCAGCAATGTGCGCAGCGGCCTGGCGCACGCGGCCAGCCCCTGTTCGGCAGCCGCTTCGCCAACTGCATCGCGGGTCAGAGCGTCGCGATCGACCAGGCAGTGCCAGAACAGCGCGACCATCTCGGCCAGGCGCAATTGACCGGCACCAGCCCGCTCGACCAGCGCGAACAGTGGCCCCAGTTCATCCTCCGCGCCAACCAGCGCGGTGAACGTCGGCCGCAGCAACCGCGGTACGCCGCCCACGGTCAGCACCGCCTCACCGCGTTCGGGGTTGGCGATCACGCCGGAACCACCGCGCCCGAGCTTTCGAGCACGATCGAATAATTCCGCTCACCATTGAAATCGCCCGAATAATCGAGCCGCTGGATCAGGAACCGGCCGTTCATCCGCGCGCCGTCTTCGAAACTCAGCTCATAGTCGTCGATGGTGCCGGACAGGGCGTTGTCGCGGATCTGGTTTTCGGCCGTGCTGCCAAGGAAAATCCCCGCGGCACTGACCGAAACCTGCCGCACACCAGCGCCCGAAAGCAATTCGCGCCAGCCGCCGCTGTCCTTGCTGGTCACGACGACTGTATCGCCGGTGATCGACATTTGCGTGGTGCGCAAACCGGCCACGGTGCGATAGGTCGGCGTCGCCGCGCCGTCGTAAATCTTGAGGAGGAAGGCGGCACCTTTCTGGGCAGCCATGGCAGTTCTCCTTGATAATCAGGGGAAGGAAGAAACGGCGGGCTCAGGCCGCCAATATGCGAAAACGGTATTCGGTCAGGATCGCGCGAACGTTCCCCGGCCGCTGTTCGGCGCGGGCACGCAGGAACTGGCACGATGCCAGTTCGAAGCCGTCCTGTGCCTTGGGCAGCGCGGCGATCCGGCTTTCGATCGTGCGAACCAGGTTCGCGGCCGTGTCGGACCGGTCACCGCGGCAGTGCAGTTCCAGCGCGATGCGGATTTCACGGCCGTCACGCTCCTTCATGCTCCAGTCGATGCTGGCGCTGGTGGCAATCGCCAGCCACGGCAGCGCCGCTTTGGCAGGCGCTTCCTCGGTCACCGAATTCAGCTGGGCGGCCAGCGCGGTGTCGGCGGCAAGCCAACTGATCAGCGCAGCGCGCAGGGCAGGTTCCATCGGCGCTTATCCTTTCACGAAAAGCGGCCAGAGCAGCCGCGCACTGCGCCAGCGCTGCGCCGGCGCAGTGCGGCCAAGCTGCGCGTCCTCGGCGCGCG
>JANLUV010000514.1:0-2694 GCA_031363685.1 Alphaproteobacteria bacterium
GCGTTCACGAGCCCGGCGAATCGCGCCAGCAACAGCATGTCGAGCGTGACCCGCAGCGCCGATGCTGCAGCCGCGCCGGCCAGGCCCCAGAAGTGCAGGCCGAGCCACAGCATCCCGAGGAACGGGACCACTTCGATCAGGTGGGCAATCGCGACCAGGCGCGGCTTGCCGCCCGCCTGAAGGCACACGTACATCGCGATGCCCGAGGCGTTGAAGTAGAATCCGGCGAACAGGATCGAACCGGCCAGCGCCGACTGGGCGGCGAAGGCCGGGGTGATCCACAAGGACAGGAACAACTTGAGGCCGATGATCCCGCTGACCATGACCGGGGTCATCACCGCCGTGATGACCGCCATTGCCCGGCGCGCCATGTCGCGCGCGCCGGCTTCGTCACGCGCGGCGATGCGCGGGAACACCGCGTCGGTCAGCGCAATCGGCAGGACCAGCGTGCGTTCACCCAGTTGATAGGGGACGGTATAGTGACTGACCGCGCTGGCGCTGATCATCGACCCGATCAGCACCCGGTCGAACGCCGTCATCAGCGGGGCGACGAAACTGGACACCGCCACCCAGCCGCCGAACGAAAGCAGGTCCCTAGCGCGCTGGCGATCGAATCGGGGGGTGAACCCGCCAAGGACATGGCGCGCGACCGGCCAGGCCAGCGCCAGCAGGGTCACGAAGCGGGTCAGGAACAGCACCGGCAGGACCAGCGTGAGCGAAGGGGTCCACCAGATCGCCGCCGCCAGCGGGAGGAGCTGCGAGGCGACGTTGCCGATCCCACTGACCAGATTGAGCACGGCAAAGCGTTCGCCTGCCTGCAGCGCTCCGCGCAGCACCTGGGTAAGCAGGCCGGTCGGCACCGCCAGCGCCAGCCATCCTGCGGCGACCAGCATTTCCTGACGCAGTTCGGGCGGGGCCTTCATCTGCGTACCGAAAAACCACCATGCCGTGGGCAGGACGAGAATGCCGCCGACCGCGCCCATCGCGATATTGATGGCCGCCCCGCTCCAGAAGATCTTGCGGCGTTCATTCAAGTTGCCGTCGCGCACGGCGGCCATTCGCTGGGCGATGGCGCGGCTGATACCAAGATCGAAGATGCCGAAATAGCCCAGCAGCAGCGCGAAAATGGCAAGGACGCCGAAGCGTGCCTCACCCAGGTAATGGATCTGCGCCGGAACTGTCGCCAGCGAAACCACCACCGGAGCGAGCGAGGCAAGGATATTGTAGCCGGTATTGCGGGCGACGCTCATGCACGGGTTTCCTGCGGACTGGCGGCATACCGGATCCGCGCACAACCGGCGCGTAGAGATGCTGCGCTGCGGCGTGCCATCTTGCGTTGCTGCGGCGCGGCCGGATTGCCACTTGTCTGCACAATCATTTGCGGGAGGACTCCGTGGAATTCGCGAACGAGCGCAGTGGTCGCAACACGCCTTATTCCCCCGAAACGGGCATTTTGCCAAGCGTTCGTGCGCGATGGGCTGATCGAGCCCGCCTGAATGTTCCGAATCGGCGCAAATGCGGCGCAGGACGAGTTCATGTTGCAATTGCTCACAAGGTCGGCCAATTTCGGTTGTCGCGCCGGTGCGTTGCAGTATGCCTGCGGCCGGCACGGGACTTGAGGCGCGCGCCATGGCCGGCGCGCCGGGACGGGACAGAGCATGGAATTCCACCACTACGATCTACCCGGTCCGGTCGAGATCGTGCCGCGCCGGATTGGTGATGAGCGGGGCTATTTCTCTGAAGTGTTCCGGCTGGCGCCGTTCGTCGATCAGGTCGGTGCAGTGGAATTCGTGCAGGAAAACGAATCGCTGAGCGCGAAGGCCGGGACGGTACGCGGGTTGCATTTCCAGACCGCGCCATTCGCGCAAGGCAAGCTGGTGCGTTGCACGGCTGGCGCGATCTTCGACGTGGTGGTGGACTTGCGCCGCGATTCGCCGATGTTCGGCGACTGGGTGGCGGTGACGCTGACGCCCGAGCGCGGCAACCAGCTGTGGGTGCCGCCGGGGTTCGCGCACGGGTTCTGCACATTGCTGCCGGGCAGCGTGGTGAACTACAAGGTGACCGCCTATTATGCGGCCGAGCATGACAAGGGCGTGGCATGGGACGATCCGGCGATCGGGATCGAATGGCCCGCTGCCGCCGATCCGGACACGCTTTCGGCCAAGGATCGGGTTCAGCCCCTGCTGGCCGACCTGCCGGCCTATTTCACCCTGTCTGCCTGACGATGGCTGTATTGATGATGCCAGCTTTGATGATGCCAGCTTTGATGACGAAGGACTGAGCGATGCGCGTTATCGTTACCGGCGGGGCTGGCTTCATCGGGTCTGCGCTGGCCCGCCACCTGGTGCTTGAACTGGGTTACGAAGTGCTCAACATCGATGCGCTGACGTATGCGGGCAACCTTGCCTCGCTGCGCGCGGTCGAGGGGCGCAATAACTATGCCTTCCTGCACGCCAATATCTGCGACCGCGCGGCGATGGAGCAGGCGGTGGCGGGGTTCCGGCCCGACCGGATCATGCACCTGGCCGCCGAAAGCCACGTCGACCGTTCGATCACCGGCGCGGCGGATTTCGTCCAGACCAACGTGATCGGCACCTTCACCCTGCTCGAGGCGGCGCGCGGCTATTGGTCCGGGCTGGACGATGCCGGCAAGGCGGCGTTCCGGTTCCTCCATGTCTCGACCGACGAGGTCTA
>JANLUV010000536.1:0-3459 GCA_031363685.1 Alphaproteobacteria bacterium
CTGTTGCCGGGCGCCGGCGGCACCCAGCGCATGCCGCGGCTGGTCGGGATTGAACTGGGCCTTGAAGTGCTGCTGCAGGGCCGCACGTTTCAGGGCCAGGCGGCGATCGACGCCGGGCTGGTGCAGCGCGTGGTAGCCGAGGGCGAGGAAATTGCTGCGGCCGAGGAATGGCTGCTCTCCGCCGATGCCCACAGCACCCAGCCGTGGGACCGCGCGGGCGCCGTGCCCTTCGCATGGGACGAGTTCGCCCCGGCGCTGGAACAGCACCGCACGCGCGAACTGGCCCGGATGCTGGGCCATGAAGCCGCGCCCGAGGCGATCCTCAACTGTCTGGCGTTCGGGCTGGGCCAGCGGTTCGACGGTGCGATCCGGGCCGAGACCGCGCAGTTCGCGTGGCTGATCCAGCGCGCCGAACCACGCAACCAGATCCGCACGATGTTCCTGGGCAAGCAGGCCTATGACAAGGCCGCGCGCGATGGCGGCCCGGGCGAACAGGTGACTGTTGCCACCGCCGCGCTGACCGATGCGGTAACGCAAGCCATTGCCGCAACGCCAGATTTGCGCAAAGCGGGCTTCGGTTCCACCAACGGCATTGCCCCCGTGCAGGACCGCACCGGAGACGATTTCTGGTTCCGTTCCGACACCGCGTTGGCTGCGGCGGTTGCTACGCTGGGCGCGAAGGCGGCGGCGATCGTTGCGCCGCTTTCGGTCGCCGAACAGCTTCAGCTCGATTACGCGGTGGTGCGGGCCGGGGCGGTTCCGGCCTATCTCGGCGGGGCGACCGGGCTGGCTTCGTTCGCGGCCTGACCGCGCAAAAATGCGCATCGCCATCATCGGCGCGGGCGCGCTTGGCACGTTTTTCGCCGCGCGCTTCGCCGGGGCCGGCCATGATGTAAGCGTGGTGGCGCGCGGCGCCCGGCTGGAGGCGATCCGGCGCGACGGGCTGCGGCTGCTGATGAGCGGCGAGACGGTGACGCTGCCCGTCCGGGCCGTCAGCGATCCCGGCGACCTGCCGCCGACCGACCTTGCGGTGATCGCCACCAAGATGACCGGGCTGGGCGATGCAATCGCGCTGCTGGCGTGCTGGAATACGCCTGCACCGGGCGTGCTGACCGTGCAGAACGGGGTGGAAGCACCCGATCTTATCGCGGCCGGCCTGCCCGGAGCGCAAGTTCTGGCGGGGCGGGTCCATGGCTTTTTCGAGATGACGGATGACGTGGTGCGCCATGTCGGGGTGTCGCCGTCGCTGGCATTCGGGTCCTGGGGCGGCACCATCAGCCCCTCCCCCGCCGCCGATCTGCTGGCAGCCGGCCTGACCGACGCCGGAATCGCCTTCGAACGCCCGGCCGACATGGCGGCGGTGTTGTGGGAAAAGCTGGTGCTGGCCAGCAGCGTTGGCGGCGTGGGTGCGGCGCTGGGCCTGCCGATCGGGCCGATCCGCGCTGATCCGGCCCACGCGGCGATGCTGGCCGGGGCGATGCATGAGGTGGCAGCGGTGGCGGCAGCGCGCGGGGTACTGTTGCCAGCGGACTGCGTGGCGCGGACGCTGGCGTTTGTGGGGCGCTTTCCGGCCGAGGCGACATCGTCGCTCCAGCGCGACCTGATGGCGCGGCAATCGTCCGAATTTGCGGCCCTGACCGGGGCCGTGCCGCGCCTGGCCGCGCCGGTCGGCGTGCCGGTGCCGGTGCATGACGAGGTGATCGCCCGCTTGCGCGCGGAGGGGATGATCTGAGGGCTTGCCCGCGGCGCCGAGCTATTCCAGAATGGCGCCACGCGCCCGCGCCTCTCCCCTTCTCCCCTTCCCGAAGGAATCGCACGACATGCAATACCGTCCGCTGGGACGCACCGGGATCACGGTCAGCTCTGTGTGCCTTGGTACGATGACCTGGGGCTCGCAGAACAGCGAAGCCGAAGCCCATGCCCAGATCGACTTCGCGCTCGATCGCGGGATCACCTTTGTCGACACCGCAGAGATGTATCCGGTGACGCCGTGGCTGCAGGAAACGAAGGGCAGGACCGAGGAATACATCGGCACCTGGCTGGCCCGCAGCGGCGGCCGCGACCGGATCGTGCTGGCGAGCAAAGTATCGGGTCCTGAGCGCGCCGGGATCAGTCGCGGTGTCGTTGCCCGGCTCGACCGGCGCGGGATCGAGGCGGCGATCAACGGCAGTCTCCGGCGCCTGCAGTCGGATTACCTTGACCTGTACCAGCTGCACTGGCCCGACCGCGCCGTGCCCGCGTTCGGCGCGCGCGGCTTCCAGCGGATCGAGGATGCGCCCGAGACAGTGCCGATCGCCGAAACGCTGGGCGTGCTGGCCGATCTGGTACAGGCCGGGAAAATCCGCGCGTTCGGCGTCTCCAACGAAACCGCGTGGGGCGTTGGCGAATTCCTGCGCGTCGGGCGCGAGCAGGGCCTGCCGCGCATTGCCTCGATCCAGAACGCTTACAGCCTGCTCAACCGCACGTTCGAGATCGGCCTGGCCGAATTCGCGCTGCGCGACGACGTGGGCCTGCTGGCCTATTCGCCGCTGGCGGCCGGGAACCTCTCGGGCAAGTACCTGGGCGGGGTGGTCCCGCCGGGATCGCGCGCCGATGTGGCCAAGCAGTTTGTCCGCTATCAGGTTCCGCAACAGCCGGATGCCTCGGCGCGCTATGTTGCGCTGGCCCATGCCTTCGGGCTTGCTCCGGTGACACTGGCGCTGGCGTTCGTCCACTCGCGGCCATTCGTGACTTCGGCGATCATCGGCGCGACTTCGCTTGAGCAACTGGCGGCAGACATCGACGGCAGCCTCGTTACGCTGTCGGCCGAAGTGCTGGCCGGAATCGAGACGATCCAGCGCGAGTATCCCGATCCCTGCCCGTAAACCTTGTGAAACCGGTAACGCGGTTTACCGACTGCACAGGCCGCGCAATGAAACGCGAATGGCCAACGGGAAAACGCACGGCGATGTGGGTCGATCCGGAAATCCGGCTGCTGGGCGATATCGTGCGCTATCACGCGCGCAAGCGCGGTAACGCGGCGGCGCTGATCTGTGCCAGGCAGACGGTCTGCTTTGCCGAGGTGGACCGCCGTACCAACCGGGTGGCGCAGGCGCTGCCGGCGCTGCGATTGACCGTTCGCCGGGCAGGCTGCATCACTGTGGTAGGGAAATTGGCAAATTCGCTGGACATGTGATTGCCAACAATATTGCGGACGTTACGCGCAGGTGCAATTTTGCAACAATGCCCGGCATCGATGACAATGCCATAAATCGGGCAGACCGGTTTCACGCGGAACCATGAGGCCCAGCGGCATTCCGGCGTCCATCGCTATACCTCCCCCTCAAGGGGGAGGGGTTAAGGGACGCAGTCATTACCCAACAATTTCTATGCGATCAGCACCGCCTTCACGCACTTGCCGTCGTGCTGGTCGTCGATCGCCTGGTTGATCTTGGCCAGCGGGTAAGTGGTGATCATCTT
>JANLUV010000068.1:0-8489 GCA_031363685.1 Alphaproteobacteria bacterium
CGCATCGCTTCCGGGAATGCCGCGATCAGTTCGCCCGCCATCGCCGGATCGTCAGGCACCGTCGATTGTTCCAGCGCCTCCTGCAGCACCAGCTTGGTACTCGACAGCACCACCGCCAGTTCGGGCCGGGTCAGGCCCCGGCCATATTCGCCCGCCCCGGTTCCGGCTGATCCATCCAGTGCCCGCCGCGTCAGCGTGTCGGCGTCGGCCAGCCCTTCGGTCTTGCGGTCAAGGTGGCCGCCTTCCTCCAGCACGTCGATCAGCCGCAATTGCGATGCGGTCGCCGCCGCACCGCCCGCTTCGGCGATTGACAGCGCCAGCGCCTGCAGGCGGTTGTCTTCCAGCACCAGTCCGGCCACGCCGTCGGTCATCGCGACCAGCAGCTTGACCCGCCCGGCCTCGCTCAGCCGCCCGCCGCGCTTGGCCGCCGCCAGCGCGATCTTGATGTTCACTTCCTTGTCGGAACAATCGACCCCGGCCGAATTGTCGATGAAATCGGTGTTGTTGCGCCCGCCGGTACTGGCGCCGTGCAAAGCAAATTCGATCCGGCCGGCCTGAGTACAACCCAGGTTCGCGCCTTCGCCGATCACCCGCGCCCGCACGTCGCTGCCATTCACCCGCAGCGCGTCATTCGCCGGATCGCCAACCTCGACGTTGTTTTCCGCAGCCGCCTTCACATACGTGCCGATCCCGCCGAACCATAACAGGTCCACCGGCGCTTTCAGGATTGCGGAGATCAGCCAGTCGGGGTCGATGGTCGCGACCCCCAGCCCCAGCCCCAGCCCCAGCCCCAGCCCCAGCCCCAGCCCCAACACAGCGCGCACTTCATCCGACAGCGGGATTTCCTTCTGGCTGCGCGGAAACACGCCGCCACCCTTGGAAATCAGGCTCTGGTCGTAATCGTCCCAGCTCGATCGCGGCAGCGCGAACAGGCGCGCCCGCTCGGCCCAGCTGACGGTCGGCTCTGGCGCGGGATCAAGGAAGATGTGCCAGTGATCGAACGCCGCCACCAGCCGCAGTGATTTCGACAGCAGCATGCCGTTGCCGAACACGTCGCCCGACATGTCGCCGCAGCCCACCGCCTGAACCGGGTCGGCCTGCACGTCCACGCCCAGTTCGCGGAAATGGCGCTGCACCGACAGCCAGGCACCGCGCGCGGTGATGCCCATCGCCTTGTGGTCATAGCCCTTTGATCCGCCGCTGGCGAAGGCATCGTCCAGCCAGAAATCGAACTCGGCGGCGATGCCGTTGGCGGTGTCCGAAAACGATGCCGTGCCCTTGTCGGCGGCGACCACGAAATAGGGGTCCTCGCCATCGCGGATTACCACGCCGGCGGGATGCACCACCGCGCCGCCCACAATGTTGTCGGTGATCGACAGCAGCGAGCGGATAAAAGTCTTGTAGCTGGCCTTGCCCTCGGCCAGCCAGCCCTCGCGGTCTTGTGCCGGGTCGGGCAGGCGCTTGGCATAGAACCCGCCCTTGGCCCCGGTCGGCACGATCACGGCGTTCTTCACTCGCTGGGCCTTCATCAGCCCCAGGATCTCGGTGCGGAAATCGTCGCGCCGGTCGGACCAGCGGATCCCGCCCCGCGCCACCGGCCCCGCCCGCAAGTGGATCCCTTCGACGCGCGGCGAATAGACAAAGATCTCGCGCCACGGCACCGGCCGGGGCAGCCCCGGAACCAGCCCCGAATCCAGCTTGAACGCCAGCGCCCCGGAGTCGGTTAGACCGGCCGCCGGGGCAAACGCGTTGGTCCGCAGGATCGCCTCGATCATGCTGCGATAGCGCCGCAGCAGCCGGTCGTCGTTGATCGCCGAAACCCGCGCCAACCCGTCGCGGATCGCGGTCTGCGCAGCGTCCTCGGCCGCAGCCCGATCGCCCGGGTATCCCGGATCGTGCCGTGCGCGGAACAGGTCGATCAGCCCCAGCGTCACTTGCGGCGCGCCCTGCAGTGCGTCGACCACAGTGCCGATCCCGAAGGTCAGCCCCGCCTGGCGCAGATAGCGGTACCACGCGCGCAGCCAGTTGGTCTCGCGCGCCGACAGGCCGATCCCGGTGATCAGCCGGTTGAAGGCGTCATCCTCGCCGGCGATATTGGCCACCAGCGCCAGCGCATCCTCGATCATCGGCGCGCGCGACAGCACGCGCTCGGCGCTTTCGCCCGTGGGCAGCGACAGCAGGAAATCGTGGATCGTCCCCAGCGACTCGCCCTTCAGCGCCAGTTCGGTCGGCATGTCCTCGACCACGCCGAACCCGAAGTTCTCCAGCGCCGGCACCGCGCCCGACAGCGGCAACATCCCGCTGCGCAAGTACGCCTTCAGGCGCAGGCGGTCCGGCCCGTCGCCCGCCAGCTGGTGAAACCGCACGCCGCGCCGGGGCGCGCCGGTTGCTTGTGCATCCTTGGCATCCAGCGCCAGCCGCCGCAGCCGGGCGATGTCGATTGCCGCTTCGGCCGGCCCGTGCGCGGTGCGATAGGCCAGCGGGAACGCATCGGCATAGCGCGCCGCGATCGCCGCCGCGCGCGCCGGTTCTTCGCTGCGGGCAATTTCCGCCTCGACCGCGTCGGCCCAGCCGCGCACCAGCGCCTGCAACTGCGCGTCCAGCACTGCTTCGTCGGGCAGTGGGGCGCTATCGCCGTCCGCATCGACCCGCGCGTCCAGCACGAAGCGCAGCAACGCCAGGTTGCTCTCGACCTCGAGGCTCCAGTCGAGCATCGGCGCACCGCATCCGGTTTCCAGCAGCGCCTGCACTTCCAGCCGCGTCGCTGTCGACATCGCATCGCGCGGCAGCCACACGAACGCGAACAGGTGGCGCCCCAGCGGCGCGGGCACCAGCGCCAGGCGCGCACGGGGCCGGTCGATCAAACTCATCATCGTGGTCGAGATGCGCTCAAGATCGGCATCGCCGAACGAAATCAGGATGTCGTGCGGCAGCGCGGTCATCGCGTGGACCAGCGTCTTGCCCGCGTGCCCCGCCGGATTGACCCCCAGCCGCGCGCATAGCTCGGCCAGCGCGCTGCGCATCCGCGGCACTTGGGCCGGCGGTGCGGCCAGCGCGGCGCTCGTCCAGATCCCGGCATGGACCGACAGCGCGCGCAGCCGCCCGCGCTCGCGCACCGGCACGATGAACAGGTCAAGCGGGGTGCGGCGGTGGACCGTGGCGATCCGGTTGGACTTCACGATCAGTGGCGCCTGCGCGCCCTTCTGCTCGAACCACTGGAACGCCCGGTCATACGATGTGACCGACAGGATCGTGCGTGCATCGCGGCGGCAGATCCCCAGCGCCTCGCCCACCACGCCGTCGCGGGTGCGGGTCACGTGACCCAGCTGAGTCAGCATCCCGTCCTTCAGCCAGCGCAGCAGTGCCGCGCCCTCGGCATCCTCGACCGCGTCGGCATCGGCGGCCATCGCGGCCTGCATCGCCGGCCAGTCGCTCACCGCCGCACGCACATCGCCCAGCGTCGCTTCCAGCGCAGCGGCCAGCGCCCGGCGGTCCCGCGCATCGGCGCGTTCGGCCTCCATGTAGACCATCGATTCGCGCCGCTCGCCCGCCGCCGCCGCGCCTTGGGGCAAGGCGGTCAGCACGCCCTCGGCATCGCGCCGCACCGCCAGGACCGGATGGACCAGGCGGTCGATCCCCAGGCCCTGCGCGGCCACCGCCGCCGCGATCGAATCGACCAGGAACGGCATGTCGTCGTTGATCACTGCGATGCGCATGAACCGCCGGTTCTCGATGCCTTGCCCCGCCGCGCCGGCCACAGTCTCGATCGCGATGGCGGGTTCCTCGGGCGCGCGCCGGGCCGCCGCGCCCACCAGGAATTGCGCCGCCGCCACCAGCGCATCGCCGGCCAGCGGGGTGTCGCCCGGCAGCACCGCATCGCGCAGCCGCGCCGCCAGCTCGGCGGCCAGACCGTTAGCGGGTCCGGCGTCACGGGCCGCAGCAGCATCGCGGGAAGGGGTGGCACGCGCACTCATCCGATGCTCTCCTCTGCGTTCTTTATAGCCGCAACAATCTTATCTGTTAAAGAACGATAGTATCAATTGCAACTTGTCTTGCCGAGCCTGCCTGTTGCCCGCAACAGCGCAACGCGCAGCTCAATCCACCGCCCACCAAGACACTGCGCAAATTCACCGGGAGGGCGGACGAAAAAGCCGTGTTCCGTCACCCGAGCGCCTCGACCGTCAGCGCCAGCGAACGCCGCCGCACCGCCGGATCGAACGTCGCCCCCGCCACAATCACCTCATCGGCCTGCGTCCGCGCGACAAACGCGCCGATCTGCGAACGCACCGTTTCCCGGCTGCCGATCGCGGCCGCCTGCCCCATGTGGTCCAGCGTTGCGCGGTAATTCAGCGGCAGGCTGGCGCGGTATCCTGCGACCGGCGGCTTGATCCGGCCCGGCGCGCCGGTGCGCAGCGCGATGAACATCTGGTCCTGCGATGAAGCGATGTACTGCGCTTCCTCGTCGGTATCGGCGCAGAACACCGCCATGCCGACCATCACGTGCGGCTTGGCCAGCTGCGCCGAAGGCTGGAACCGCGCGCGATAAGTGCGCAGCGCCCCGTCCAGCTCGTCCGGCGCGAAGTGCGAGGCAAAGGCATAGGGCAGCCCCAGCTGCGCCGCCAGATTGGCGCCGAACAGGCTGGAGCCCAGCACCCACAGGTCAACGCTCGCGCCCTCGCCCGGCGTTGCCTGCAGCGGCAGGCCCGGGTCACCCGCGAACAGCGCGCGCAGTTCCACCACGTCCTGCGGGAAATATTGCGACGCCTGGGCAATGTCCCTGTGCAGCATCTGGCCGACCCGCCCGTCCGCCCCCGGCGCGCGGCCCAGCCCCAGATCGATCCGCCCGGGATAAAGCGCATCCAGCGTGCCGAATTGCTCCGCAATCACGTAAGGGTTGTGATTGGGCAGCATGATCCCGCCCGCGCCGATCCGGATCGTTCGCGTCGCCGCGCCGATGTGGGCCAGCACAACCGACGTCGCTCCGCCGGCGATGCCTGGCATGCCGTGATGCTCGGCCACCCAGAACCGGCGATAGCCCAGCGCCTCCGCATCCTGCGCCAGCACGGCCGCATCGGCCAGCGCTTCGCTCACCGTGCCGCCCTCGCGCACCGGCACCAGATCGAGGACCGACAGCAGGATCATCGACCCTGCTCCACTTTAACCGGGGTCTGGATCGCGGCCGGAACTTTCGCTGCCGCAGCAGGCCCCAGTTGCGCGATATAGCCCTGCGCCGTTGTGGCCGCCGCACTGCCCGGCGCCGCCACGATCACCGATTGCCACGATTTGCGCGCGGCTTCGTCATGGCCCGCCAGCACCGCGATCACGCCCGCTTCCAGCCCGATCGCGGGATCGATCGGCAGCAGTTCGGCCGCTGTGAGGATTTGCTGCTGCGCCTCGGCCAGCTTGCCTTCGCGGCGCGACAGCGTGGCCGACAGCAGCCACGCTTCGGGATTGTTCGGACTGGCTTCGCGCGCTTCGGCCAGCGCGCCTTCCGCCTCGGCGTTACGCTTCAGCGCGACCAAAGCCCGGGCGCGGTCCAGCGCGATGTCGGTCAGCAACGGCTTCTCGGCCAGTCCCTTGGCGTCCTCGCGCGCGGTGTCGAGCGCGGCAATCGCATGATCCGGGTTGTCGCCCGCCAGCGCGGCATTGCCCGCCATCGCGCCCAGCCGCGCGCGCATCAGCCGGTCACTCCCCGCCGCCTCGCGCCCGCCCAGAAATGCCGCTTCGGCATCGTCCCACGCCTCCAGCCGGCTCTGCGCCATGCCCAGGCACAAACCGGCCTCGGCCCGCTCGTCCGGCTTTGCAACCGCCAGCCACGCGGTCGCGGTATCAACCGCCGCCTCGACATCGTCCTCAACCTGGTTGATGCACTCCTGCGCCTTGCCTGCGCGGACCGGCGGCGGGACGAATGGGGCAGGTGCGGAACGCACTTTTGCCGGCCGGTCGACCTTTTCCGGGAACGGGGTGCCCCTGGTGCCGGGGGCGGTGAACGGCCCGACCTGCGCCACCAGCGGCAGAAGGATCATCGAAAGGGACATGCAACCTCGTTCAAGCGGGAGTATCGGGCCAAGACATCAGCAAACCGGGACCGCCAGCGCCTCGATCGTGCGCAGCAGCAACGCAATGTCGGCGTCGCGGGACAGGCGGTGGTCGCCGTCCTTGATCAGCGTGACCTGCACTGCGGCTGAACGCAGCGCGGCGGCCAGTTTCAGCGCAATGTCCCACGGCACATCCGGGTCCTGTTGCCCGTGCAACAGATGGACCGGGCCATCCAGCGCGATGGTGCCGTTCAGCACCCGATTCGCCTGCCCGTCCGCCCAGAACCCGGGGTGCGTTGGCGTTGGCGCGGGGCCATAGGGATTATCCTCCAGCACCGTTTTGCCCCTCGCCAGCGCCGCTAGCTGCGCGGCGTCATAACCCCAGTCGGTAAAGTCCGGGGCGGCGGCGATCCCGACCAGCCCGGCCACCCGGTCGGGGATGGCCAGCGCCACCAGCAGCATCAGCCACCCGCCCATCGAACTGCCGATCAGCACCACCTTGCGCCCGGTGCAGCACGCCGCGATCACGGCCAGCACTTCGTCCCGCCAGCGGCTCAGCGTGCCCTCGGCAAAGGCGCCGCTGCTTTGCCCGCAACCTGAATAATCCAGCAGCAGGCAGGCCCGCCCGTGCTGCGCCGCCCGGTCAAACACGGCGCAGGCCTTGCTTCCGGCCATGTCCGACATGTAGCCGGGCAGGAACACCAGCACCGGTCCCGCGCTGTCCAAAAAGCGGTACGCAATTCGCCGCCCATCGGGCAGCACGTGGTGGGCAACATCCGTCATCCGCCCCTTCATGCCCCCGCCGTCCGCAAGAAGGCAAGCCATGTGGACGGAAACGCCCACGCCCGCTAAGGGCACGCCCATGTCAGAGATGCTCAAGATCAGCCTGCCCGATGGTTCCGTCCGCGAAATGCCGGCGGGGTCGACTCCGGCCGATGTCGCCGCCGCGATCGGCCCCGGCCTGGCCAAGGCCGCGCTTGCCGCGCGGGTTGATGGCGAACTGGTCGATCTGACCCGGCCGTTCACCGGCGATGCCCAGTTGGCGCTGGTCACCGCGCGCGACGAAGCGGATGCGCTCGATCTGGCCCGGCACGATTATGCCCACGTGCTGGCCGAAGCGGTGCAGGCGCTGTTTCCCGGCACGCAGATCACGTTTGGTCCGTCTACGGACGACGGATTCTACTATGACTTCGCGCCGAAAGACCGACCCTTCACGGACGAGGATCTGCCTGCGATCGAGGCGGAAATGCGCCGGATCATCGCGGCCGACAAGCCGCTGCGCCGCGAAGTGTGGACCCGCGAACAACTGGTCAGCCGCTGGCGCCAGCAGGGCGAAACCTTCAAGGCCGAATGGGCCGCCGAACTGCCTGATGCCGATGAACTGACCGTCTACTGGTCGGGCGATGACTGGCTCGATATGTGCCGCGGTCCGCACCTGCCCAGCACCGGCAAGCTTGATGCCGCCGCGTTCAGGCTCACGCGCGTGTCGGGCGCCTACTGGCGCGGCGATCAGAATAACGCGATGCTCAGCCGGGTTTACGGCACCGGCTGGCTCAGCAAGAAGCAGTTGGACGCGCACCTGACGCGGCTGGAAGAAGCCGCCAAGCGCGATCACCGCCGGCTCGGCGCAGAGATGGACCTGTTCCACCTTCAGGCCGAAGCGCACGGTTCGGTGTTCTGGCATCCCAAGGGCTACAAGATCTGGCGCGAGCTGGAAGCCTACATGCGCCGCGCGATCGACGGCGCCGGCTACCGCGAGGTGAAGACCCCGCAGGTGATGGATGCGCGCCAGTGGGAACAGTCCGGCCACTGGGGCAAGTACCGCGAAAACATGTTCGTCATCCCCGACGAAGTGCCCAACACCGAGGATGAAGGCCCGGTAATCTCGGGCGAGGCCGACTGGATGGCCCTGAAGCCGATGAACTGTCCGGCCCACGTCCTGATCTTCCGTCAGGGCATCAAGTCCTACCGCGACCTGCCGCTGCGCTTGTATGAAAACGGCTGCTGCCACCGCAACGAACCGCACGGCGCGCTGCACGGGCTGATGCGCGTGCGCCAGTTCACGCAGGACGATGCTCACATCTTCTGCCGGGAAGACCAGATCGTGGCCGAAGTGCGCGCATTCTGCGAACTGGCGGACCGGGTCTACAAGGACTTCGGGTTCACGTATTCGATCAAGCTCGCCCTGCGCCCCGAACAGCGGTTCGGGACCGAGGCGATGTGGGACATGGCCGAAACCGAACTGCGCGCCGCCGTGGTCGCAGCCGGCCTGGCCACTGCCGCATACGGCTGGGAAGAACTTCCCGGCGAAGGGGCGTTCTATGCGCCCAAACTCGAATGGCACCTGACCGACGCGATCGGGCGCACCTGGCAGGTCGGCACGATCCAGTCCGACCGCGTGCTGCCCGAGCGGCTCGACGCCAGCTATGTCGGCGAGGACGGCGAGAAGCA
>JANLUV010000069.1:0-1713 GCA_031363685.1 Alphaproteobacteria bacterium
GGAATTTTACGGTGAGCCAAGAGCGCAGCGGCGCAGAAATTCTGGTCGAAACCTTGAGCCGTCAGGGCGTGGAGTACGTGTTCGGCTATCCCGGCGCCGCGGTGCTGCCGATCTATGACGCGCTGTTCGAGCATCCGCAGATCCGCCACATCCTCGTTCGCCATGAAGCGGGCGCGGCCCACGCGGCTGAAGGTTATGCGCGGTCAACCGGCAAGCCCGGGGTCGTCCTCGTCACCTCTGGCCCGGGCGCGACCAACGCGGTTACCGGGATTGCCGACGCCTTCATGGATTCGATTCCGTTGGTGGTCATCACCGGGCAGGTGCCGACCTCGCTGATCGGATCGGATGCGTTTCAGGAATGCGACACGGTGGGCATTACCCGCCACTGCTGCAAGCACAACTATCTGGTGAAGGACCCGGCCGAACTGGCTGCGACGCTGGACGAGGCGTTCCAGATCGCGACCACCGGCCGGCCTGGCCCGGTCGTGGTCGACATTCCCAAGAACGTGCAGATCGCCACCGCCCCGTGGAGCGATGCCCCGCCGCAGCGGCGCAACCGCTATAACCCGCGCATCGAAGGTAGCGCCGAGGAAATCGCCGCGGCAGTCGATCTGCTGGCCAAGGCCAAGGCGCCGGTGCTGTATATCGGCGGCGGCGTGATCAATTCCGGCCCGCGCGCCACCGCGTTGCTGCGCGAGTTGCAGGCGCTGACCGGCGCCCCGCTGACGTCAACCCTGATGGGCCTGGGCGCGTTTCCCACTGATCATCCCGATTATCTGGGGATGCTGGGGATGCACGGCACGTATGAGGCCAATCTGGCGATGAACCAGGCGGACCTGATCCTGTGCGTCGGCGCGCGGTTTGATGACCGGGTGACCGGGCGGCTTGATGCCTTCGCGCCCAATTCGGTCAAGATCCATATCGATATCGACCGGTCGTCGATCAACAAGACGGTGCGGGTCGATCTGCCGATCGTGGGCGATTGCGCGCACGTGCTGGACCAGATCATCACCGCCTGGGGCAAGCGCCAGCCGCAGGATCTGACCGCGTGGAAAGCGCGCGTCACCGAGTGGCGCAAGAAAGACAGCCTGGCCTATCCGCGCCGCAAGGATGCCATCGCGCCGCAATACGCGGTGGAGCGGTTGTTCGCCCTGACCCGTGCGCTGGACCCGATCATCACCACCGAAGTCGGCCAGCACCAGATGTGGGCGGCGCAGTATTTCGGGTTCTTCGAGCCGAACAAGTGGCTGACTTCGGGCGGCCTGGGCACGATGGGTTATGGCCTGCCGGCCGCGATCGGGGCGCAACTGGGCAATCCGGATTCGCTGGTCATCGACATTGCCGGCGATGCATCGATCCAGATGAACATCCAGGAACTGGGCACCGCCACGCAGTACCGCCTGCCGGTCAAGG
This sequence comes from Alphaproteobacteria bacterium, assembly GCA_031363685.1. Lineage (GTDB taxonomy): Bacteria > Pseudomonadota > Alphaproteobacteria > Sphingomonadales > Sphingomonadaceae > Novosphingobium. The sequence goes on from JANLUV010000069.1 coordinate 1,414, forward strand.
TGTTCGTGCTCAACAACGAGTACATGGGGATGGTCCGCCAGTGGCAGGAACTGACCTATGAAAGCCGTTATTCGAATTCCTATTCGGACAGCCTGCCCGATTTCGTGAAGCTGGCCGAAGCCTATGGCTGGAAGGGCATCCGGATCGAGAGCGAGGATCAACTGGACGCCGGGATCAAGGCGATGATCGAGCATCCCGGCCCGGTGTTCGTCGATTGCCTGGTGGCCAAGGACCACAATTGCTACCCGATGATCCCCAGCGGCGCCGCCCACACCGACATGATCCTCCACGGCGACACGG
>JANLUV010000078.1:0-7345 GCA_031363685.1 Alphaproteobacteria bacterium
GGCCTGATCACCGCTGCCTTGCCAGCGCAGGTGCAAGGCGGTGTCGCTGCTGTCGAGCAGCTCGAAGCGGCCCTGGAAGGCCGGGTGGCCGTTGCGCAGCCGGATCAGGCGCAGCAAGTCCTGCACCACCGGGCGCTGCAGCGCCCAGCCGGTACGGGCCGGAGTTGTTCAGCGCGCAGCGGCTTTCGCACGAAACGAGGAAGCCATATTGCGAGACCGTGGCGAGGAACACCTGCGCTGCGCTGTTCAGCCGGTCACCCGGGGTGCAGGGCTGCAGTTCGGCGTGGAACCGCTGGATCCGCCGCTCGGGCAGCAGTTGCACCCGTTGGCCGAACTCGCGCGCGTTCAGATGTCCATCCTCGCGCTGGGCGGCCAGCTTGAAACGGCGCCAGAAGTCCATGACATAGGCCACGTCCTCGGCCGCATCGTCGGGCGCAAGCAGGCCGAAGTTGATCAGGATTTCGCGGCCGAGCAGGTAGAACGTCGGCAGGCCCCAGCCCGGCAGGTTGCCCAGCTTGCCGCCCATCGCCCGCGACCGGTCACCCAGTTCCTCGGCCGACAGCCGCGTCTCGATTTTGCGCAGAAGTTCCGGATAGCGGTAGAAACAGCACAGATACGACAGCAGCATGTACGACGGCACGGGAAACAGCTTTGATTCCTGCACCGTCCGCGTCACGCACAGCCAATAGGTATCATCCCCGATCGTCTGGATCGCGTTATTGGCCTCGAGCAAGCGAACGTAATCCGGCATCATCCCGCCCTTCGTGTTCTGTCCGCCGCTCTGGACCAAAGCCACGGCGGCTGTCAATATCGTCCGACGATTTTGACCAAAACATTTCGGGCTCGCAAGTAGATACGGCAAGCACCGTCGGGTCGCGAATCAGGTAGAGAAGTGAGGCCCCACCGAACGCCGGGCCTGTTTCAGCGGGCCAACTCCACCGCCGCCGGCGGGCACGTCCGGCCCGCACCTGCCTTGGCCACCGCGCCGATCGCTTGTCCGATCAGCAGGATCGCCGGCCCGTCGCCCAGCGCGGTCCTTGCGGCGAGCGGCAACAGGTCGAGCCGGGTCACGAAGCGCCGCTCGCCCGGCAGGCTGACGTTCTCCAGCAGGGCGACCGGGGTATCGGCGGGTAGTCCCGCGGCAATCAGGCCCTGTGCCACAGCGGTCGCGGCGGCCTTGCCCATGTAAACCGCCAGCGTGGCCTGCGGATCGGCCAGGGCCGGCCAGTCAAGGTCGAGCGCCTCGCCGGCGCGGGCGTGGGCGGTCACCAGGGTCAACTTGCGCGCCAGCCCGCGCAGGGTCAGCGACGCGCCCAGACTGGCGGCGGCGGCGCTTGCGGCGGTTACCCCGGGGCAGATCCGCACCGGCACTCCGGCAGCGCGGCAAGCCTCCAGCTCCTCGGTGGCGCGCCCGAAGATCGCCGGATCGCCGCCTTTCAGCCGCACGACCCGCTCACCCGCAAGCCCCGCCGCCACGAGCAGCTGGTCGATCGTTGCCTGATCCTTCGAATGCCGGCCTGAACGCTTGCCGACATGCACCAGCCGCGCACCGGGCGCAGCAAGGTCGAGCACGCCCGGTCCGACCAGCGCATCGTGGAATACCACGGTGGCGGCGGCCAGTAGACGTTCGGCCTTGCGGGTCAGCAGTTCCGGATCGCCGGGCCCAGCGCCGACCAGCCACACCGTTCCGTTGGGGAAATCATTCATTCCGCAGCCTCCATGACTGTCTGCGCGGCAAGCAGCCGGGCGATCGCCGGACGGCATGATCCGCAGTTGGTGCCCGCGCGGGTCGCGCTGCCGACATCGGCAACGGTACGCGCGCCGCACCCGGCAATTTCGAACACGCCGATGCCGTGACACACGCAGACGATCGGTCCGCGATCCGGGGCCGGAACGCGGGGCCGGCCGGCGAGCAGTTCGGGCACCGAGGCTTCGGCCCCGCCCAGTTGCGCCGCCACCCATTCGCGCGCCGGCAGAGTGCCGCTGCGGGTCAGGAACAACGCCGCCTGCAACCGGCCGGCACGATCGCGCACCGCCACCCGGCGCATCCCGCGCACGATGTCGGATACTTCGACGCGGTCTCCGAATGGCAACAGCGCGGCCTCATCGATTACGTCGTCGCCCGCCAACTCGTGCAGCCAACCGCCCGCCACGCGCGAGCGGGTCCACCACAGCAGGCCGGGCATCGGGCCCGCTTCGGTCGACACCAGAAATCCGCGCCACTCGGGTGTGACGGCTTCAAGCCGCGCGGCCGAATTCTTGAACGCGGGTTGCCCGGAAACCGGATCGACCAGCTGACCCGGCAACCGGTTGGCCCGCCCTTCGCCCGCCAACGTGTCGCTCCAGTGCATCGGCACGAAGATTTCGCCGGGGCGCTGCCCGTCATCGTGCGCCACCCGGAACAGGACCACGCCCTGCCGGGTAATCACGCGCGCCAGACCGCCGTCGTCAAGCCCTGCAGCCGCCGCGTCGCGCGGATGCACCGCCACCACGGGCTCGCGCCGGTGCTGCGACAGCGTCGGGCTGAGGCCGGTGCGCGTCATCGTGTGCCACTGGTCGCGGTAGCGGCCGGTATTGAGCCGCAGCGGAAAGTCCGGGTCGATCGCCACCTGCGTCGGGGCTACGGCCACCAGCCGGGGCCGGATCGTCGCACCTGTCAGCGGATGGCGCCCGCCCCACTGGAACGGTTCAAGCGCATCGTACGCCGCATTGTCGATCTCTGCGAACGCGGTAAGATCGAGGACTTTACCCTGCTTCACCGCCAATGCGGACATCGCCGCATATTCGCGGAACACCTGCGCCGGGGTGCCAAAGGCGAACGCCGCGCCGTGCCCCAGCCGGCGTCCGACATCGGCGACGATCGCCCAGTCGGCCCGCGCCTCGCCCGGGGGCGCGAACAGGGCGCGCTGGCGGCTGACCAGCCGTTCCGAATTGGTCACCGTGCCGTCCTTTTCTCCCCAGGCGAGCGCGGGCAGGCGGACGTGGGCGAGCCGGGCGGTGTCGGTATCGGCGATCACGTCGGACACGACCAGCGTTTCGCACCGCGCCAGAGCCGCGCGCACGAAACTGGCGTCGGGCATCGACACCGCCGGGTTGGTGGCCATCACCCACAGGAATTTCACCCGCCCGTCATGGACCGCGCGAAACAGGTCGACTGCCTTCAGCCCCGGGCCGCCGCACAGCCGGTCGGAGTTCCAGAACGCGGCGACATCCGCGCGCTCGGCGTCTTCGAAGCCGAGGTGACACGCCAGCATATTGGCCAGCCCACCCACTTCGCGCCCGCCCATTGCGTTGGGCTGGCCAGTGATGCTGAACGGCCCCGCGCCGGGCTGGTTGATCCGGCCCGTGGCAAGGTGCAAGTTGATGATCGCGTTGCCTTTGTCGGTTCCGCCGACAGACTGGTTCGCGCCCATGCTGAACAGCGTGACCATGCGCGGATGGCTTGCAACCATGTCGGCGAGCGCGCGGAAGGTCGCTTCGGGAACGCCGGAATCGCGTGAAAGCTGGTCCCAGAATCCCGCCGGCACATCTGCATCCGCCGTATTGGTCAGCCCGCGCGCGCGCATCTCGGCCAACAGGGTGTTGAACAACGCAACGTCGCCATCGGGCGCCAACGGCACATGCAGGTCGGCCTGTTCGGCGGTTTCCGTCCGGCGCGGATCGATCACGACGATCTTTGTGCCGCGCTGTTCGCGCGCGCGCTCGATCCGCTGCCAGATCACCGGGTGGCACCACGCGGTGTTCGATCCGACCAGCAGGATCAGGTCGGCGTCATCCAGATCGTCGTAGCTGCACGGCACCACGTCCTCGCCAAACGCGCGGATGTGGGCGGCCACTGCGCTGGCCATGCACAGGCGGCTGTTGGTATCGATGTTGGCGGTGCCGACGAAGCCCTTGAGGAGCTTGTTGGCGACATAATAGTCTTCGGTCAGCAACTGGCCCGAAACATAGAACGCCACGCTGTCCGGGCCGTGTTCGGCAATGCATTGGCGCATGCGTTCGGCGACGAGGCCAAGCGCATCGTCCCAACTGGCCCGGGTATCCCCGATCATCGGGTGCAGCAGCCGGCCTTCGAGGCCCACCGTCTCGGCAAGGTGGGTGCCCTTGGAACAGAGCCGGCCGTGGTTGGCCGGATGCGTCGCATCGCCCGTAATCGCCACGCTGCGCGGCCCCGTCACGGTCGCGGCGATGCCGCAGCCGACGCCGCAATAGGCGCAGGTGGTGCGGACGGCTTCCCCCACGCTCAGGCGGCCTGCGCCGTCGGCCTTTGACCCAGCACCGCATCGCGCTGCAAATAGATCCGCCCGGCATCGACGCGCAGCGGGATCACCGGGACGCATGCCCCGCGTTCATCTTCGCCATCGCCCAGCGCTTCGCCGGTCTTGAGCGAGATGTTCCAGTTGTGCAGCGGGCAGGTAACGACACCGCCGTGAACGATCCCTTGCGACAGCGGGCCTTGCTTGTGCGGGCACTGGTTGACCAGCGCGTGGAATTCGCCGTTCAGGGTGCGGAAAATCGCGATTTCCCGTGCTTCGTTATCCAGTCCTCCGCGCACCGGCAGGGTGCGGGCAGTGCCGGGGGCGATCTGATCGACCGGGCCGATATCGAGCCAATTACCGATCATCACGCAAACTCCGCATTTGTCTGGGTCGGGGGAGAGAAGGGCAGGGGGCGCACTTCAGCCAGATGCTGGTGCAGTTCGGCATGTCCGCCGGCGGCGCGTTCGGCCCAGGGATCGTCCTGCATGAACTGCTGCGAATAGCGGAACCGCGTGGCCAGCCGCCCGACCGCGTCGGGATCATCGAACAAGGCCGCCTTGACGTGATCGAGCCCGACCCGCTCGACCCACGGTGCGGTGCGTTCCAGGTAATGCGCCTGTTCGCGGTAGAGCTGGATGAACGCGGCGCAGACTTCCATCGCTTGCGCCTCGGTCGCCACCTTGTGCAGCAGGTCGGTAACGCGGACCTTGATCCCGCCGTTGCCGCCGACGTGCAGTTCATAGCCGCTGTCGACGCAGATCACGCCAAAGTCCTTGATCGTCGCCTCGGCGCAGTTGCGCGGACAGCCCGATACGGCGATCTTGAACTTGTGGGGCATCCACGAGCCCCAGGTCATCCGTTCGATCTGGACGCCCAGCCCGGTCGAATCCTGCGTCCCGAACCGGCACCATTCCGACCCGACGCAAGTCTTCACCGTGCGCAGGCTTTTGCCATAGGCGTGGCCCGACACCATCCCGGCGGCGTTAAGGTCGGCCCAGACGGCGGGCAGGTCTTCCTTCTTGATCCCGAAAATGTCGAGCCGCTGGCCGCCGGTGACCTTGACCATCGGCGCGTTGAACTTTTCGACCACGTCGGCGATCGCGCGCAATTCGCGGGGGTTGGTGAGGCCGCCCCACATCCGCGGGACGACCGAATAAGTGCCATCTTTCTGGATGTTTGCGTGCATCCGCTCGTTCACGAAGCGGCTCCGCTGGTCATCCTCGTACTCACCCGGCCAGGCGCAGAGCAGGTAGTAATTGAGCGCGGGGCGGCACGAAGCGCAACCATCGGGGGTGGACCAGTGCAGTTCCTGCAGGACCTGCGGGATCGCCTTCAGGCTCTTTTCCAGGATCAGGCGGCGGACATCATCGTGGGTAAAGCTGGTGCACTTGCACAGCGTGCTGGCGCGGGTTGCGACCGCATCGCCGAGCGTGACGGCAAGCAGGCTTTCCACCAGCCCGGTGCACGACCCGCAACTGGCCGAGGCCTTGCACTGCGAGCGCACTGCATCGAGACTGCAAGCGCCCTGCAAGATGGTGGCAACGACTTTGCCCTTGGAAACGCCGTTGCAACCACAGATTTCCGCATCGTCGGAAAGGGCGGCAACGGCAGAATTAGGGTCCGCGAGGGCGCCCCCCGCGGCAAAGGCCTGGCCGAAAATCAGCGCCTCGCGGATGTCGCCGATGTCCTCGCCCTTTTTCAGCAGATCGAAATACCACGATCCGTCGGCGGTATCGCCATAGAGTACCGCGCCGACCAGCTTGTCGTCCCTGACAACCACCCGCTTGTAGATCCCGCGCGCGGCGTCGCGCAGCACGATGTCCTCGGCCCCGTCCCCGCCCGAGAAGTCCCCGGCGGAAAACAGGTCGATGCCCGAAACCTTGAGCTTGGTCGAGGTGACCGAGCCGGCATATCCCGTTGGTTGCCCGGTGGCGTGATCGGCCAGCGCGCGGCACATGTCCCACAGCGGCGCGACCAGGCCGTAGCAGGTCCCCCGGTGCTGGACGCATTCGCCCACCGCCATGATCGCCGGGTCGGAGGTGACCATGTGATCGTCAACCAGAATGCCGCGTTCGACCTCCAGCCCGGCGGCTTTGCCCAGCCCGGTTGCCGGGCGGATGCCCACTGCCATCACCACGATGTCGGCCGGAAATTCGCGCCCGTCCTTGAGGCGTACGGCGGTAACGTGCCCGCCCTCGCCCACGATCTCGGCGGTGTCGCCGCCGGTCACGATGGTCTGGCCGCGCCGTTCCAGTTCGGCCTTGAGCAGCCAGCCGGCGGCCTCGTCAAGCTGGCGCTCCATCAGCGTCGGCATGATGTGGATGACGGTGACCTGCATCCCGCGCAGGGACAGCCCGTGCGCCGCCTCCAGCCCGAGCAGCCCGCCGCCGATCACCACGGCGGAACCGCCCTTGTCAGCAGCGGCGACCATCCGGTCCACATCATCCAGGTCGCGGAAGGTGACCACGCCCGCCAGGTCCTTGCCGGGCACCGGGATGATGAACGGATCGGACCCGGTGGCGATCAGCAGCCGGTCATAGGGTTCGGCCCGGCCCGACTGCGCGATCACCGTCTGCGCCGTGCGGTCGATCGCCGCCACGGCATCGCCCGCAACCAGCGTGATCGCGTTATCGGCGTACCATTCGAACCCGTTGATGACGATGTCCGCGAACTGCTTTTCGCCCGCCAGCACCGGCGACAGCATGATCCGGTTGTAGTTCACCCGCGGCTCGGCGCCGAAGATCGTGATCGCATAGCGGCCGGGATCGCGGGCAAGGATTTCCTCGACCGCGCGGCACCCGGCCATGCCGTTGCCGATGACGACGAGACGCTGCTTAGCTTGCTGAGTCATGAGGTTCAGACCCGGACCGGGGCGGAGTCGGCGGGCGCCAGGGTCGGCCAGACCGCGCGCCAATGGTTCTTGAGGCCGGCCAGCGCCACCAGGGCGAACACCGCCAGGGCCGCAAAGCCGAGGAAGCCCAGCTGGTAGGTGCCGGCCAGCTTCTTGGCGAGGCCGAGGGTGGAGGCCAGGTAGAATCCGCCGACGCCACCGGTCATGCCGATCAGCCCGGTCATCACCCCGATCT
>JANLUV010000079.1:0-1729 GCA_031363685.1 Alphaproteobacteria bacterium
CGCGCGCAAGGCATCGGCAGCCGCTGGCGGCGCCCGGTTTCGGCGGAGATCTTGCGGTGAAGCGGTTTGTTCTGGCACTTGCCCTCCTGGCCGCCCCCGCGCTGGCGACCGACGGGCGTCTGGCCACCCGGCTCTACGATCCCGAAGCGGTCGTGCGGATCGAAGGCCGCGCGGGCGTGCAGGCGACCATCGCGTTCGGCCCGGACGAGCATATCGAGAATGTCGCCATCGGCGATTCCGCGCTGTGGCAGGTCACGCCCAACAAGCGCGCCAACCTGCTGTTCGTAAAACCGCTCGCCCCCAAGGCGCACACCAATCTCACCGTGGTGACCGACCGGCGCAGCTATTTCTTCGATCTGGTCGCCGGGCCGGTCGCGCGGCCGGTATACCTGCTGCGCTTCACCTATCCGCCGGAACCGAAGCAGGACGTGGCGCCCACCCCGGCGATGACTGTGGACGAGGCCAAACTCGCGGCCGGGGCGCTCCCCGTCGATCCGGCCAAACTCAATTTCGCCTGGCGGCCCAAGGGCACGGCCGCGCTGCTCCCGGCGCGAGTCTATGATGATGGCACCGCGACGTATCTGGCGTGGGCACCGGGCAAGTCCGTGCCCGCGATCCTGATCCGCGATGCCAGGGGCGCCGAAGGCCCGGTCAACTATGCGGTACGCGGTGACATGATGGTGATCGACAGTGTGCCATCCGCGATCGTGCTGCGCTTGGGCCGCGAACTCGCCACGCTCGACTATGCGGGGCCGCCCCCGGCCTCCCCCGCGCCAGCCTCGGCCTTGGCCGCAACAGGACAATGACGATGCGGCAGACCAACCGCCTCACTCCGCCGGAAGACCGCGATCCCCGCGAAAGCCGCAGCGCCGACGTGATCGACCTCGCCACCCGCAGCGTGTTGCCGCAAGTAACCCAGCGCCGGCCGCGCGCCGAGGCGGCTTCGCTGCTGACCGGGATCGCGATTGTCGGTTTGCTCGGCGCGGTCACGCTGTGGTCGATGAATGGCGCGCGGCAGGCACCCCCTCCCGCGCCCGAACGCAGCGCCCGCACCGACCTGCCACCGCCGGTCCCGGCGCAGGCGATCACCACGCTCCCGCCGCGTCCCAACACCCCGCTACCCCAGCAATCTGCCGCCGGACAAGCCCAGCCGCAAGCCGCCCCGGCCCTGGCGACCAACGCCCTGAACACCCCCGCCGTGGTCTTCGATGCCAGCGCGTTCCCCGCCCCGATGGGCGCGCCCTCCGGCCCCATGGCGCAGGCCACCGGCCCCGGCGCCGATGATTTTGCCGCCCGGCTCGGCGTTTCCGGCAACGGCGCGGCAGTGGCCACCGCCGGGATCAATCCGAAAACCACCGTCAGCCAGGGCACGCTGATCCCCGCCGTGCTGGAAACCGCAATCGATACCGACGTGCCCGGCTATGTCCGCGCGGTGGTTTCGTCCGACGTGCGCAGCTTCGATGGCAGCCGCGTGCTGGTGCCGCGCTCCTCGCGCCTGATCGGCCAGTACAAAAGCGGAATGCAGGCCGGGCAGAAGCGCGCCTACGTGATCTGGACCCGGCTGATCCGGCCCGACGGGGTTTCGGTCAACATCGGCTCGCCCGCAGTTGGCTTTTCCGGTGAAACCGGGCTTGCGGGCAAGGTGAATACGCATTTCTTCGAGCGGTTCGGATCGGCGATGCTGCTCTCTGTGATCGGCGGCCTTTCGGCGATCGGCGGCAATGCCGGA
>JANLUV010000096.1:0-3909 GCA_031363685.1 Alphaproteobacteria bacterium
AAGGCGGTTCCGGGGGCGGCTCGGGCGGCGGGCGATCCGGCGGCGGCTCGTCAGGCGGTGCTGGCGGCGGCGGCTGGAACCAAGGCGGCGGCGGCGGTTCGCCAGCGGGCGGCTTCGCCGACGATCTGGACGATGATATTCCGTTCTGAGTTTGGCAGCCGCAAGCAGGCGATTTTTTGGGGGGCAAGTCTTTTGCGCAATACTTTTTCTGCAGCGCTGGTCGTGGTTGGCCTGTTCGCGGCTTCGACCGCGATGGCCGATGAGGTGCAGCTCTCTGTACAAGGGCAGGCAAGCCGTTCTGTACAGCTGACCAAGGTAATCTTGGACAGCGAAACTCACCCAGCTAGCATGCGGATGAAGGGCGGCACGCTCTGCGTTTTTCCAAGTACTTCGGAATTTCCCAAGGAAAAGAAAACGCAGGATTATGAAAGATTTGACGTTCTATTTGGCGGAGTCCTGAAGAAGCAGGGCTACGCGGTCGTTTCGACATCGCAAGACATGTTCGCTTCGGAAACCCCCGATGCGAAAGGCGACATCCTCATTGGGGCGACGATGATACCCGAGGCCCTTAATCTGTGTTCTTCGGCTAACGGATGGAAGGGTAACGTGACTGTCAGGGTCGACTGGCAGATATACGACCGCAAGGCGCAAAAGGTCATACAGACCGCCCACACCAGCGGGCATGCGGAACTGCCCAAGTTTGCTCAGGACGGCTACATCACATTGTGGAATCACGTCTTCGTGGCAAATGTGGAGGCGCTACTCCAACAGCAATCGGTCCAGAACATAATTGGTGTTCTGGCGACGCCCGAGGCGATCAAACCGACGTCCTGATCGCATTTGCCTCTGCGCAAGCGAAGTACTTTCACAGTTTAAGTTTGGCCAGCGCCGCGAACGGCCCGCTGGCGCTTTCGTCCAGAATCCCTGCCGCCTTGCGCGCGGCTTCGGCGTCCGGGCCGCAGGCGAAGGGGTCGATCGCCAGCCCGAGGCTTTGCGCCACCGCTTCGCCGAGATCAAAGGCGGTGCCGTCATATTCGATCTCGTCGCAGGCCTCGTCGCTGAGTTCCACTTCCTCGACCGGGGTGTGCGTGGTGGCGGCGGGGATGAAGCGGAACGACAGCGGTTCGCTGGCCGCTAAGGCCAGGTCTTCGCCCGAGATCGCGCAGGGCTGGACCCAGGCCGCGTTCAGGCGGCCGGTTACGGTTACCACCGCGCGTTCGGGGACGAGGGTAACGGTCGCCTCCAGCCGGTCGACCGAGACGAGATCGAACCGGGCCGCCAGCGCGCGGCATTCCTCCGGGCTGGCGGTAACCACCAGCGGCGCATCGCTGATCTGGCGCAAGTCGATCATCCGGCTGAATTCGGGGGCGGGAACTTTGGCGGTCACGGCAGGACAATCCGGGCAGCAAGTATATCGTCGGCGCTCAGAGCGGCCAGCGAATTGGCGAACGCCCGCAGCAGGCTCGCCACCTGCGCCGGATCGCCGTTGTCCGCCAGCGAGACGTTGCGGATGATCGCCTCGACCAGCGGGCCATCATCGCCTTGCGCCAATGCCTCGCGATAACCGCCCAGCCGGCCGCCCAGCGTGCTGACCAGCTTGCCCATGTTTTTGCCAACCATCAGATCACCCACGCCGCTTTCGCGCAACTGGCCGTCCATATCCTCGACGAACAGTTCGGTGAGCCGCACCGATGGGGCGATCAGCGCCGGGTCCTGCTCCATCCGCAGCAGTACCGCGCCGAGCGTCAGCGTGATCGCGTCGAACCGGCCCGCCACGGTGTCGGCCACGCCGCGGGTCTGTTCCGTCGGGGCATACCAGCGCCGGTCGCGCGCGAGTTCGGCGATGCGGTACCACAGCGCCCGGAAGGGGTCGCGGTCGTCGGGACGCTTGCGCAGCAGGCGGGAGAGAAACGACATGAGCGACCTTTCGTGGACCCGCCCATTCAGGCGGGATTAAATCCGGGCGCGCCAAGCGCCATTGCGAGAACTCGCGCACGGCCCTAAGGCTGGCGCGATATAGGCTGCGGCGGTCCCTTGGCAATGCCCGGGATATGGTCACGGCGATGAGATCGGAGCGATTGATGCAGCGGATTGGGCGAACGGCAATGGGTGCGGCGGCGCTGGCGGTGGCGGCAGCCGGGCTGACGGGCTGTTCATCGATTCGCGATCACCGTGGATTCATCGTCGATCCGGCGCTGACCGCTTCGATCCAGCCAGGCCTCGACAACCGCCTGTCGGTCGAAAAGACGCTGGGTCGGCCAACCTTCACGAGCCAGTTTGGCGAGCCGACGTGGTATTACATCTCGATTGATACGCGCCAGGCCGCTTTCGCCCGCCCGCGCACCACGGCGCAGCAGGTACTGAAAATCCTCTTCGATCCCGCTGGCAACGTCCGCGCGGTTGAACGCACCGGGATCGACAAGGTCGTCCGCATCGATCCCGATGGTCATAAGACGCCGACCCTGGGCGCCCATCGCGGCCTCCTGGAAGACCTGTTCGGCAACATCGGCACCGTTGGCGCGCCCGGCATGGGCGGCCCCAACAAAGATAACACCGGCGGCGGTGGACGCGGTCCGAACGGAAGCTGATTGGTGCTGCTTGATCACGCCGGCTTGATCCTTTGGGCAGATACCCCATATCCGGCGGCATGGACGAGAGCAGGGCCAGCCACGGCCTGATCCAGTGGCACGGGACCACCATCATCGGGGTCAAGAAGAACAACCGCACCGTCATTGCCGGTGACGGGCAGGTTTCCATGGGCAATACCGTGATGAAGCCCAATGCCCGCAAGGTGCGCCGGATCGGAGAGGGCGGAAAGGTGATCGCCGGGTTCGCCGGGGCGACCGCCGATGCCTTCACCCTGTTCGAACGGCTGGAGCGCAAGCTGGAGCAGTATCGCGGCCAGCTGATGCGCGCCGCGGTCGAACTCGCCAAGGACTGGCGGACCGACAAGTACCTGCGCAACCTTGAAGCGCTGATGATCGTGGCCGATGCGGAAACGATGCTGATCCTGACCGGCAACGGCGATGTGCTGGAACCCGAAGAAACCCACGACACGGTGATCGCGGCGATCGGTTCGGGCGGTAATTATGCCCTCGCGGCGGCCCGCGCGCTGACCGATTACGAGGACGATCCGGAAAAGATCGCTCGCCGCGCGATGCAGGTCGCGGCGGACGTCTGCGTCTTCACCAACGACCGCGTGACCATCGAGACGATTTCCTAACGGCTTGCAAAGCGATAGGCAGGACCTTGAACGATAAACTTACCCCCAAAGCCATCGTCGCCGCGCTCGACGAGCATATCATCGGCCAGCAGGACGCAAAGCGCGCCGTTGCGGTGGCGCTGCGCAATCGCTGGCGGCGCCAGCGGCTTGATGCCGACCTGCGTGACGAGGTTACGCCCAAGAACATCCTGATGATCGGGCCGACGGGCTGCGGCAAGACCGAGATCAGCCGACGGCTGGCCAAGCTGGCCGAGGCACCGTTCGTCAAGGTCGAGGCGACCAAGTTCACCGAAGTCGGCTATGTTGGCCGCGATGTCGAACAGATTGCGCGCGATCTGGTCGAGGATGCGATCCGGCTGGAGAAGGACCGCCGCCGCGGCGCGGTGCGCGAAGCCGCCAGCAAGGCGGCGATGGACCGGCTGCTCAAGGCGCTGGTCGGCGAAAACGCCAGCGAGGCGACGCGCGAAAGCTTCCGCCAGCGCATCTCCCAGAACGCGATGAACGAGGTCGAGGTGGAAATCGAGGTCGAGGACGCGCCGCAGATGCCGTTCGATATCCCCGGGATGGGCGGCAACGTGGGTATGATTAACCTGTCCGACATGATGGGCAAGGCGTTCGGCAAACAGAACCTCAAGCGCCGCAAGCTGAAGGTGCCTGAAGCCTGGGACAAGCTGGTCGACGAGGAA
>JANLUV010000104.1:0-13927 GCA_031363685.1 Alphaproteobacteria bacterium
GCCCATTGCTGCGGATGACCGCCGCCTGAGCCGCCGCACGCGGCCAGCAAGGCAAGCGCGCTCAACGCTGCTATCCGGCAGGCTGCGGGATGATTAACGGGCAATCTCATCTGCAAGCAACCCCACGGACAACGCGTAGTAGTTCGAGCAGTTATACTGGAGGATGACCCGATAATTCCCGGTTAACAGGAACGCCCCCGCCCCCGGGCCATCGGGTTCGATCAAGGTCGCCATCACGTTCTCGCCGATCGGGGCCAATGGTTCGACTCCGCGCATCCGCCATTCGGCCACCGTCAGCCAGCGCGAGTGGCGGGCATGGACGCGCGGGCAAGTCGGGGCGACGAGCCGCAGGGTCACGTCGCTGCGTTTGAACGTATCGGGCACTCGGGCCGCCACACCCCACGGTTGGCCCGTGCGCCACCCGGCATCACGGAAATAGTTGGCGATCGAGGCGAGCGTATCCGCACGATTGTGCCAGATGTCGCGGTCCCCGTCGCCGTCGCCGTCGACTGCGAGGCGCAAGTACATCGAAGGCAGGAACTGCGGATTGCCAAACGCCCCCGCCCAGCTGCCCATCAGCCGTTGGCGCGGAACGCCGCGATCGGCGATCTTGAGCAAGGCGACGAATTCATCGGCGAACAGTTCGCGCCGTCGCCCTTCGTAAGCCAGGGTGGCGAGCGAACGGGCGAGATCGAAATTGCCGCGATAACGGCCATAGTTCGTCTCGTGGCCCCAGATGGCCAGCACGATCGGGATCGGCACGCCATATCTTTGCTCGATCTGGGGCGCGATGGCCGCAACTGCGCCATACATCTGCCGTCCGGCCGAAATGCGCCCGGCATCGACATGAGTCCGGCGATAGGGTGCGAAGGCGGGCGGGCTGGCGGTGGTGGATGCGCCCGGTTGCGACCGGTCGAGCGCGATGACCCGGGGGTTGAACGTCAGCCCCGAGGTCATCGATTGGATCGTCGGCTCGCGCACGCCTTCCGCACGGGCGCGGGCGGCAAGCAACTGGAGATAGCCCTGAAAGCCGCTCTCTGTGTCTTGTGAGGCCGCTACGGCGCTCAAGCGGGCGAGCGCTGCCAGCATCGGCGCGGCTTCGGTGGGCGCGAATTGCGCCTGCGACGGCGCTGCGCAGAACAGCAGCACAGCGCAGGCGATAAGCGGCCGAACGGGGATAGCAGGGAGCGGCATCGGCCAGACTGTCGCACAGGCCAGCCGCGATGGGAATCCCGCTGCGGCGAATTGCCGCTGGTATCACCCGCCGTGTCGGAGAAATTCGAGCGTTACCACGCCGGCGCCTTGAGCCCGCGCAGGTGGAGCGCCGCGATATAGCCAAAGGTCATCGCCGGACCGAGGCTGAAGCCGCCGCTAGGATAGCGCCCCCCATCAGTGAATTGCTGTCTACGCCTACCGCGTAGAGCCCGGGGATCGGTTCGGCGGCGGCATTGACCACGTGCGCGTGTTCGTTCGTGTCCAGTCCGGCCAATGTGCCGAGCTGGCTGGGACCGACCTCGCTCGCATAGAACGGACCGTGCCGAAGCGCGCCGAGCGCCGGATTGGGCTGGTGGGCGGCGTCGCCCATGTACGACGAATAAGCGTTCTCGCCGCGATGGAAATCCTCATCGACCCCGGCATCGGCGTATCGACAACACCCGGGTGAATCGAATTGCTGCGGATGTTGCGGGCGGCAAACTCTACCGCAGTCGCCGTGGTCAGCAACCGGACGGCGCCCTTGGACGCGCAGTAGGCCGCAAAGCCCGGCGCGCCGATCTGCCGTAGGCCGAGGAGATGTTGGTGAGCGAGCCGTCGCTGCGGCGCAGCATCGCCGGAATGGCGAACTTGCCGAACAGGAACACGCCCTTGCCGTTGACCGCCATGACATGGTCCCACTGGTCAGCGGTAATATCGACCGCCGCACCCTCACCCGACACCCCGGCGCAGGCAACGATGGCGTCAAGCCTGCCCCACTTCGTTTCGGCAGCGCGACTGCGGCGGCGACTTGCGCTTCGTCGGTCACATCGGTGGCGATGAAACGGAAGCTGTCCGGCGCGGCGGCCATCGCCTGCAGCAGTTGCGGATCGGACGGATTTGCGCGATCCGCGATCACCACGCGGCGCCTTCTGCTGCAAACAACCGCGAACAGGCAGCACTGCTTCCTGATGCCCCGCCCGATATTACGGCAACCTTGTGGGCAAGCCTGCCCGTTGGCCTCTCCCATCCGTGCCGCCACTTTGTGGCCTGAGTGGATAGGGCCATGGACTGACCATATTGTCAACTCATGGCGGGCCCCACGAAACGGCGCGCTGGCGGACAGGGTGGGATTCGAACCCACGGTGAGCTTGCACCCACGGCGGTTTTCAAGACCGCTGCCTTAAACCACTCGGCCACCTGTCCTGATGCGAGCAATCTGCAGCGGCTAGCGCCGTGGGATGCGTTTGTCACCCTGGTTTAGATCATAGCAGGGTTTCAGATTATGGCAGATCCCACGGCAGGATGCGGGGCCAGTGGCCCGTTTCGTGGATCGGTTGACCTGGCTGGAGCCCGTCAAAGCCGGCCATGACCACGCGGTCGTCAGTGTCCTGGCGCTGATTGGAGAACTTGTTGGCGCCAAGGTCGCGCTTGGCTGGCAGCGGACTGTAGTAGGCCTGATCGGAGAACAGTCGGAACGTATAGCTGCGGCGGCGCTGGCCGGGTTTGGTCGGTGCGCCGCCGTGGAGGCAGCCGCAGTGGAACGCCAGCACGTCGCCGCGCTTCATCGGCGTGGAGAATATATCGAACCGGTCGCGGTTGGCCTCGATATCGGGCAGGCGCGGCAGGTCCTGTTCGTCATAAAGCGGGGCCGTAACGTCGGTGGGATCGTACATTGTGGCGTTGTACAGCGTGCCCTTGTGCGAGCCGCGCACCACTTCGAGCACGTTTTCAACGTCGAGATCGTCGAGCGGGATCCAGAGGATCAGAAATCCGGGACCGGCGAACGGCAGATAGGAGGTATCCTGATGCCACGCGGTGCGGCGGGCGCCGCCGGTCTTGTTCCACATCTGCTCAAGATAATAGTAGACGTCCCGATCACCGAACAGGCGGCTGGCCCATTGCGGAATGCGCGTCTCGCGCATCAGCTTTTGGTAGCGCGGGTGTGTGCGGATGGTGTTTTCGGTGAGGAAGTGGATTTCGTCCTTGCCGTCGCCGTACATGACTTCGGCGACGTGCTTCGATTCGGTGAAGTGGCTTTCCCACGCCGCTTCAAGCAGCGCCATCTCGCGCGGGTCCAGTGCGTTACGGATCACGGTGACGCCGTCACGTTCGAATTCTGCGACGTTGGCTGACCAGTCGGCCGTGGTATCGATCTGCTCCATCGGTCCTCTCCTTCATTCCGGCGTCAGGGGCTCTTTCGTTCAAGAGTATGGCGTCAGGGGGTCTTTCGTTCAAGAGTATAATGCACGCGGTCACCGCGCGGGGCGGTGCTGGTGATGGTTACGCCATAGGCCCCTTCGGCGGTGGCGCGGCTGATCAGCCCGGCGTTGAGATCCTCCGCCACCGCCGCCAGATCGCGCGTCAGCGGATCGCCGAAGCCGCCGCCGCCGGGCGAGGCGAGCGAGACGGAATCGCCGGGTTTCAGCGGCACGCGTTCAACCTTGCTGCGCATTGGCGGGATCCAGGACTGGCCGCCGGTGGTCAGCGCCACGTGGTTGTGTGCAGCGGGTCCGCCGCCCTGCACGCCGAACGGGACATGATCGACCCGGTCGCCCAGGATGGTGACGAGGCAATCTGCCAGTGCGGTGATCCCGTAGGCTGTGCCGCAGCCGCCGCGATGCATGCCCGCGCCGCCCGAATCATCGCGGATGGCGTAGTGATCGAAGCGCACCGGGTAGCGGTGTTCCGACATCTCGACCGACATGAACTTGGCCATCGATCCGGGCGGCGTGCCGTTGACGAGGCCGTCCGAGACGCGGCTGGCGCCGTAGCCGCCGGGATAGGGATAGACCGCAACGTAATAGGCCCCGCTGTCGGGCCGACGGCCAGAGACGGTGGCAACCCCGGTGGTGCCGAACGGCGCGGCTGGAACCAGATCGGGGATCGCCTGCACCAGCGCGCCGAACACCACGTCAACCACGCGCTGGGTCACGTCGGTCGTCCCGCCGACCGGCGAGGGATAGGCGGCCGCCAGGATCGAAGGCTGCGGAATGGTGAAACGGGCTGGACGGAAGGCGCCGCCGTTGACCGGAACGTCGGGGAAGATGTGCTTTAGCGCGACAAGGCACATCGAGCAGGTGGTACTGTCGGAAATGTTCATCGGCCCGCGCGCTGAGGCCGCCGTGCCGGTGAAATCGAAGTGAAGATCGCTGCCCGCGACGGTGATCGCCAGCACCACCTTGAGCGGCCGGTCATCGACGCCGTCGTTATCGAACCAGTCCTCGATCCGGTAGGTCCCGTCGGGGATTTCGGCGATGTAGCTGCGCATCTCGCGCTCGGACCGGTCGAGCATTTCGGTGATGCAGGCGCGCAAGGTCGCGCGGCCGTACTTGGCGATCAAGCCTTCCAGCCCGCGCCGACCGACGTCGAACACGTTGATCATTGCCGCCAGATCGCCTTCAAGCTGCTGCGGCAGGCGGACATTGGCAGTGATCAGCCGGATCAGCGACGCATTGTAGCGCCCCTCGTCGAACAGCTTGAGCGGCGGGATAAGCATCCCTTCCTGGTGGATCTCGGTGGCGGACGGCGCCCAGCCGCCGGGGGTGGAACCGCCCATGTCCATCCAGTGCCCGGTGTTGGCGAACAGGCCGAACAGTTCGCCATCGATGAACGCCGGCTTCACCAGCACCACATCATTAAGGTGCGTGCCGGAAATGTAGGGATCGTTGAGGAACCACATGTCCCCGTCCTTGAACCCGCCCTGGGCCTTGGCCACCGCGATCACGCGCTGGACGGTCCACTGCATCGAGGCGAGGAACAGCGGCAGGCCGAACCCGCCCTGCGCGATCGTCTCGCCGGTTTCGGCATCATACAGGCCGTGGGCGCAATCGTTGGTTTCGGAGATGATCGGCGAGATTGCGGCGCGGATGAGGTGGAGGTCCATCTCGTCGGTGATCTGTTCGAGCGCGCCGCGCACGACCGCGAGGGTGACGGGATCGACGCTCATGCTGCCAACTCCACGAGGATATTGCCGAAGCCATCGACCCGCGCGGCCATGCCGGGCTCGATCACGGCGGTGGTATCGGCCTGTTCGATGATCGCCGGGCCGGCAAATGACTGGCCGGGCAGCAGGTCGGCGCGGTCATAGATCGCGGTATCGCGCCAGCCGTCGAACCAGACCGGACGGTGGGACGACGGCTGTGGCGCGGATGAGACAAGCGAAGACGGTTTACGCACCACCCGTTCGCGCTCCCCGCGCACGGCGGTCTTGAGGCTGACGACCACCACCGGGATATCGCCCAGCGTGTTACCGTATTCGCGGGCATAGACAGTGTGGAATGCGGCGACCATTTGCGCGACTGTCCAGTTGGCCTCGATCGGCACGCGCAGGGCGTGGATCTGGCCAGCATAGGACATTTCGGCAACGTGGCTGACGCTGACCCGGTCGACCCGTGCCTCGCTGGCGGCAAGTTGCGTTTCGCCCTGGGTGCGCTGGGCGAAGAGGGTCTCGCCGATCCAGCCTGCTTCCAGCGCATCGGCGCGGCGTTCGACGGTAAGTGCGAGGTCATACTGGATATCGGCGATCGCGCAGCCCAGAGCGCATTGCACCCCGGGGTACGGCGGGAGCAGCATCGTCCGGATGCCGACCTCGCGCATGATCGCGGCGCCGTGCAGCGGCCCGGCCCCGCCGAACACCACCAGCGCGAATTCGCGCGGATCGTGGCCCTGTTCGACCGAGAGCAGGCGGGTGCGCCCGGCCATGCGCTGGTTGACGATGGTGAGGATCGCCATCGCGGTTTCCTCGACCGTGAGGCCGAGCTGCGCGCCGAGGCCTGCCAGCGCCTCACGCGCGGCGGCGATATCGAGGCGGTCGATATTGGTCAGACCGATCGGGTGGTCGGCGTTGATCCGGGCCAGGACCGCGTTGGCGTCGGCCACGGTCGGCTGGGTGCCGCCCCGCCCGAAGCAGACCGGCCCCGGCACCGCGCCCGCGCTGCGCGGGCCGACCTGCAGCATTCCGCCGCGATCGATCCACGCGATCGAGCCGCCGCCCGCGCCGATGGTATGCACGTCGATCATCGGCAGGCGCAGCGGAATGCGGAAATCGAGTTCGGTGGTGTCGGCGATGCGCGGCTGCCCGCCGACAACCACGGCGACATCATACGAAGTGCCGCCCATGTCGCCGGTGATGATCTTGTCGAACCCGGCTTCAAGGCCAAGCTGCGCCGCCGCCATGACCCCGGCGGCCGGGCCGGAGCGGACGATGTTGGCGGCGCGGCCGGATAGCTGGCTAAGCGGGATCAACCCGCCGTTGGACTGCATCACCAGTGTCTTCGCGGTGTAGCCGCTGTCCTTGAGCTTGGCCGTAAGATTGGCCGCATAACGCGCGACCAGCGGCTGGAGATAGCCCTGTACCGCAGCGGTGCTGGTCCGCTCAAACTCATAATATTCGCGCACCACGTCGCTGGAGATGGTGATCTGCCATTCCGGCTTCACCGAGCGCAGGATCTCGGCCGTCTGCTGTTCGTGCGCGGGGTTGGCATAGCTGTGGAGGTAGGCGACGATCACTGCCTCAACGTCCTCGCCCGCCAGCACTTCGGCCAGCGCGCGCACCTCGGCCGGATCGAGCGGCGTTAGCACGTTGCCCTGATGATCCAGCCGCTCATCCACTTCCCAGCGCTGCGCCCGGGGCACCAGCGGACGGTGCGTGCCGGTCAGGCCATAGACCCGCTGCCGGTCGCGTCGGCCTAGTTCCAGCACGTCGCGGAAACCTTTGGTCGTGATCAGCGCGCAGCGCGCGCCTTTACGCTCGATCACCGCGTTGGTGGCGATGGTGGTGCCGTGGAGGATCAGGTCAAGCGCGTCGGGCGCGATCTCGGCCCGGACCAGCGCGTCGAGCAGCCCGCGCGACGGATCGTCCGGGGTGGACGGCACCTTGAGCACACGGCTGACGCTGACGCCGTCCTGCGAATAATACAGGTCGGTGAACGTGCCGCCGACGTCGATCCCGACAATACTGGTCATGCCCCGATACCCATCACGCCGATGTCCACGCCGGTACGGCGATAATCGGCCCAATCGTGAACCGGCCACATGTCCTGATCCTCGCCGTGGCCGGTCTTGCCGTTGCCGGTCTGATCATTGATCGTCCATTCGATCAGGCCATTGTTGTCGATGAAGCTGTGGCGGATCAGGGTGATGCCAGACAGGCGGCGGCCTTCGGCATGGAGCTTGCGGCCATGCTCGTCCTCGCCCTCGATCACGATGCGGGTCACCCAGCCCTGCGCGGGATCACGCTCGATCCGGCGCGTGCCGGTGACGAGATCGCCGATCACGCCGTTCTGGATGAGGAAGCCGTACGCCACCTCGTTGCAATGTTCGCCGCTCTTGGTGACGGCCAGGAATGCATCATCGGGCGAGGAGATGCCCGTAACGTAGGCGGATTTGCGCGGGCGGTGTTCGGGGCGCGGGCCCCAGCTGCGATCGCGGATCGCGTAGCAATCAACCGGGATCGTCTCGCCCAGTAGCCTGATTTCGCCGGTGACGCGGCCGAACTGGTCAAAATGCGTGAGGTCGCCAAACGCCGAGCCGGGTTTGCGCAGCGGGCGCGGCGGCATGACGGCATCGAAGCGCAGATTGGCGCTGAAGCGATCCTCGTCCTCATAGCGCACTTCGTAGCTGGTCAGCGGTTCGAGCGTGCGGACCGAGGTGCCGGTGGGGAACGTGATATCGTTGAGGTCGGGGTTTTCGGGAATGCGCAGCGCAGTCAGATTGCGGTGATAGAGTGCTTCCCACGGCAGGTTGGCGCTGTCATCCCACACCCAGGCCCCGCCCGCTACGGTGCCGATGTTCGGCCGGACCATCGAATAGAACCAGCCGCCCAGCTTGCGTTCGGGCACGCAGAATGCGAACCAGCTGGTCTCGGTCATCCACCAGCGGTCGCCCATGGTGGCGAAGTGGAAGTTGTCGTCGGCGGGGGTGATGTCTCTCACGGGTCAGATCTCGTCATAATGTCGGTGGGCGATGCTGCCCGATGCTTCGGCGCTGAGCTGGGCTTCCCACAGGCTGTCCTGCGCGAAATACGCCAGCGCCTGGTCGAACGGCAGCTGGTCGAGCGGCCCCAGCCGCGCCAATGCCTCGGTGCGGGCCGCGGCGATCGTCGGGCCATAGCGGTCGAGCGCCTTGAGGTACTTGACCACCTTGGCATTGTTCTTGGCCACGCCGATCACCTGCCGGTCGGTGCTGCGTGGGATCACGATCTCGCCGAACTGGGCGATCACGCGGTCATAGAGCCACTGGCGGTCGGTTTCCGCCGCTTCGGCCGGGACCGGCGGCGGCACGGTGATCCCGCTCGCCGCGCTGAGCGCCTCGATCAGCAGGCGGCGATTGAGTCCGCGCGATACGATCGCATAGGCCGGTTCGCCGGCGAAGTTGCGGTGCCGGATCACGCAGACGCGGGCGGAGACAAGCACGCGGTGATAGAGCAGCCGCTGGCGGTCGATCGGCTGGCCGGCCATCGCTTCGTAATGCGCCAGCGCGGCGCGGAAATCGGGCACAGGTTCCATCACGCAGCGCATCGAGAACCACGCCAGATCCTCCATCGGATCGCCGATGTGGCAGAACTCCCAGTCGATCAACGTGCTGAGATGGCCGTCATGGAACATGAAGTTGCCCGGCCCGGCATCGCCATGGACGATCACCGGGGTGCCGTCCGGATCGGGCATGTTGGCCTTTAGCCAGCGGAAGGCGAAGGCGATCAGCGGATCGGGCTGGCCGACTTCTTCGTACAGTTCCTCCCACAGCGCGGTTTCCGGGGCGACGTGATCGGCGATGCGCCCGGTCAGCCCGCCATCGAGCGTGACAGTGCGTGCGGCGTGGAGCCGGGCAAGATTGTCCATGAACTCATGGGCGATGACCTGTTTGGCGACCGGGTCCTTGAGGTGGCGGAATTCGGCGATGCCTTCGGCGCGGTCAGTCAGGACTGCGCGAAGTTCCGGGCTTTCCGCGACATAGCGCGGCGCCTGCAGCCCGATCGGCGCGATCGCGCGGTAGATCGCGGCCTCGCGCGCGATAGTGTAGGGTTCGATTCCGTCGATTGTCTCGCGCGGGTCATGGCGCAGGAACAGCGCCTGTTCGGTGCCGTCGGGCAGGCGCACGTCCAGCCCCCACGATTGCCGCCGGTTGCCGCCCGCAGCCTTGAAAC
Source organism: Alphaproteobacteria bacterium (assembly GCA_031363685.1). Taxonomy (GTDB): domain Bacteria; phylum Pseudomonadota; class Alphaproteobacteria; order Sphingomonadales; family Sphingomonadaceae; genus Novosphingobium. The sequence continues at coordinate 9,338 of JANLUV010000104.1, forward strand.
TACGGACCAGTTCGCCGCCTGCCGCTTCGGCGGCCCAGTGCAGCAGGGGCTGTTCAATCATTTTATCCCCAGCGACCGAACGGCGGCGATGATCCGTTCCTGCGACGGGATTACGGCAGATTCGAGCTGGTCGTTATACGGCATCGGCACGTCACGCGCGGCGACCCGCAGGACCGGCGCGTCGAGCCAGTCGAACGCCTTTTCCATCACCATCGCGGAAACTTCGGCGCCGAACCCGCCGGTCTGGCAAGCCTCATGGACGATGATGAGCCGGTTGGTCTTGCGGACCGAGGCAAGGATCGTTTCCTCATCAAGCGGACGGATGGTGCGCGGATCGATCACCTCGACGCTGATCCCCTCGCGCTCCAGCACCTTGGCGGCGGATAGCGCGCGCTGGACCATGACCTGCGTGGCGACGATCGTAACATCGGTGCCTTCGCGCTTGATGTCGGCCTTGCCGATCGGGATGCAATAAGGTTGTTCCGGCACCGGCGCGGTCTGGCCGAGGTAGAGCATTTTGTGCTCCAAAAAGATCACCGGATTGTCATCCCGGATCGCGGCGGCCAACAACCCCTTGGCATCATAGGGCGTCGATGGCGCCAGGACGACAAGGCCCGGGATGTGCTGAAACCATGCCTCAAGGCTCTGGCTGTGCTGCGCGGCCATGCGGATACCGCCGCCCTGCGGCCCGCGGATGACCACCGGAACCCGGCCCTTGCCTCCATTCATCAGGCGGAACTTGGCGGCCTGGTTGACGATCATGTCCATCATCAGCGTCACGAAATCGAAGATCTGCACTTCGACCACCGGCCGCATCCCGGCCATCGCCGCGCCGACCCCGGCGCCGCAGAACGCCGGTTCGGAAATCGGCGTATCGCGGACGCGGTCGGGGCCGAAGGTGTCGTACAGCCCTTTGGTGACCTGAAATACCCCACCCAGCGGGCCGATGTCCTCGCCCATGATGAACACCCCGGGATCGCGCTCCATCTCCTGCGCCAGCGCCTCGTTGAGCGCATCGGCATAAGTCAGTTCGCGCGTGCCGGGGGCGGGTTCGACGTGGAACTGGTGCGGGACATAGACCGCGTGGTCGAGCACGCCGAGGTCCGGTTCCGGGCTTTGCTCGGCGAAGGCGATGGCATCGGCGATTTCCTGGTCGATGCGAGCGTCGATTTCGGCGACTTTGGCGTCCAGGCCGGTCATCCGTTCGCGCATGCGGATCAGCGGGCAGCGGGCTTGCCACGCCAGCCTGTCGGCCTCGCTGCGCGGGTCCATCAGGTTGGTCCGCATCGAGTGGCCGCCCCAGCGCCACGTCATCGCCTCGATCAGGCTGGGTCCCTCACCCGCCCGCGCGCGCTCCACCGCCTCGCCGACGACGTGGTAGACTTCGACCGCGTCGTTCCCGTCGATGGTGATGCCGGGCACGCCATAGCTGATCGCACGGGTCGAGATCTGTTCGACCGACGTGGTCCGGGTCATCGCGGTCGACAGCGCGTACTGGTTATTTTCGCACACGAAGATCATCGGCAGCCGCCACACTGCCGCCAGGTTGAGCGCTTCGTGAAACACACCCTGGTTGGCCGCGCCATCGCCGAAGAACGCGACCGCTACCTGCCCTTCGCCGCGCAGCTTCGAGGCCAGAGCAGCCCCGGCGCCGAGCGGCATTGTTGCGCCGACGATGCCGTTGGCGCCAAGGATGTTGAGATCGAGATCCGCCACATGCATCGAGCCGCCGAGGCCGCCGCATGATCCGGTCGCCTTGCCCATCAGTTCGGCCATCATCCGCGCGGTATTAGCGCCTTTGGCGATGCAGTGGCCGTGCCCGCGGTGGTAGCTGCCGATGTAATCCTTCGGCGTCAGGTTGGCGCATGTGCCGGCGGCAATCGCTTCCTCGCCGGCATAGCTGTGCGCGGCGCCCTTGATCAGGCCGCGCGTGAACAGGTCGGCAGCCGCCAGTTCGAACTGGCGGATGCGCAGCATCGATTCATACAGCGCCAGCATCCGTTCGGCAGGCAGGGTGATATTGTCCAAGGCGTCCTCCGGCTATGGGCGATTCGGGTGCGCAGGATCAGATAAAGCCGCAATGGCCCGCGCCACACACTAGCCGGTTCGGGCTGGCGTATGCGGCACACTTTCCTCCGCAGGTTCTATCCCGACTCCAATTCGGCAAATTACACATTCAATCGGGAATGCCAAGCATTCTCACATCTGTTCCAGCGGCCTGCTGCGGAAGGCATTTTATCGGCTTGTTATACGCAAAAACGCTGCAGCGCCGCCAAACCGGCGTGGTCTGCGATCGCGGATTCTCCTGCCCAACGGTGGTCTGCGCCTGGTCGAACTGGAGTGGGGCCATGACGGACTGTAATGTCGAATGCAGGCCGATGGCCGGCAGGTCAGGTGAAGCCCGCCCTCTCGGCAATGCCTGTCCGGTGGAAGCGAAATGACGTTATGGAATGCGAATTCCTGTCACCTCATTTACGGGCCGGTGTTCGACCATTTCGTCCGGGAGACTGGCGACGAGCGCTAAATCCGTCCGCCCCGACCCGGCGCGGCCTCTACATGTGGATCACGCGGCCATAGGCTGCCAGCGTTGCCTCGTGCATCATTTCAGACAGGGTCGGATGCGGAAAAACGGTCTGGATCAGCTCACCCTCGGTGGTTTCCAGAGTCTTGCCAATCACATAGCCCTGGATCAACTCGGTCACTTCGGCACCGATCATGTGCGCACCCAGCAATTCCCCGGTCTTCGCGTCGAATATGGTCTTGATAAAGCCTTCCGCCTCGCCCAGCGCGATCGCCTTGCCGTTGCCGATGAACGGGAACGTTCCGACCTTCAGTGCGTAGCCAGCCTCTTTCGCCTTCGCTTCGGTGAGCCCGACACTGGCAACCTGCGGGTGGCAATAGGTGCAGCCCGGGATGTTGCTCCGGTCGAGTGGATGGGGATGGACTTCGGTGTTGCCCAGTTCCTGCGCGATCGCCTCGGCGGTGGTCACGCCTTCGTGGCTGGCCTTGTGCGCCAGCCACGGGCCCGGCGTGACATCGCCGATCGCCCAGACGCCCGTGGCGGCGGTGCGGCCATAGGGATCGACCTGGATGATCCCGCGCTCCAGCTTCACACCCTGCGTTTCCAAGCCGATACTTTCGGTGTTGGCGACGATGCCGATAGCGACGATCACGTGGCTGTATTCGGCCTCGACGATCTTGCCGTCCTTGCGCTTGAGTTTCGCCTTCACGCCGCCTTTGCCGACTTCGAGCGCTTCGACTCCAGCGCCGGTCATGATCGTCATGCCCTGCTTCGTCAGCGACTTTTCGAGGAACGCCGAGACGTCGGCATCTTCGACCGGCACGACCTGGTCGATCATCTCGACGACCGTAACATCCGAGCCCATATCATTGTAGAAGCTGGCGAATTCTATCCCGATCGCGCCCGAACCGATGACCAGCAGCTTGGTCGGCAGTTCCTTGGGCGTCATCGCGTGGCGATAAGTCCACACCCGTTCGCCATCGGCCGGGGCGAACGGCAGGTCGCGGGCGCGGGCGCCGGTGGCGACGATGATGTGTTTGGCGGCAAGCGTTTCGGTGCCCTTGTCTCCCACCACGGCCAGCTTGCCCGCACCCAGAAGCGTGCCGGTCCCCATGTGGACGGCAATCTTGTTCTTTTTCATCAGGTGCGTAACGCCCTGATTAAGCTGTTTCGCCACCCCGCGCGAGCGGGCGACCACCGCGTTCAGGTCGGCGCTGATCTTTTCTGCCGCCAGACCATAATCCTTGGCGTGGTTCATGTAGTGGAAGATTTCAGCCGAGCGCAGCAGCGCCTTGGTCGGGATGCAGCCCCAGTTGAGGCAGATGCCGCCAAGGTTCTCCCGCTCGACAATCGCGGTCTTCAACCCCAACTGCGCGCAGCGGATCGCCGCGACGTAGCCGCCCGGACCGGAACCGAGAACGATGACGTCGTATTTGTCGGGCATGTTGCCAGTTCCTCTCAGGCGACCAGCGCCAGCGGGTTCTCGACGATGGCCTTGAATGCCTGCATCAGTGCCGCCCCGTCCGCGCCGTCGATCGCGCGGTGATCGAAGCTGCCGGTGGAGCTCATCACGCTGGCGACTGACAGCGCGCCATCGACCACGTAAGGCCGCGGTTCGCCCGCGCCGACCGCAAGGATCATGCCCTGCGGCGGATTGATCACCGCCTCGAACTGCTTGATCCCGAACATGCCGAGGTTGGACAGGCTGGCCGTGCCGCCCTGATATTCGTGCGGCGCAAGCTTGCCGTCGCGCGCCTTGTCGGCCAGCGCCTTCATCTCCTTCGAGATCTGCGAGACGGACTTGGCCCCGGCATCAACGATGATCGGGGTGATCAGCCCCGACGGCGCGGCGACCGCGACCGACACGTCGACGCGGCTGAACTTGCGCAGTTCATCCCCGGCGAAGCTGACGTTGCATTTGGGCGTGCGCTGCAGCGCCTTGGCCAGCGCCTTGATCACCAGATCGTTGACCGAGAGCTTGGTCCCCTCGCCCTCCAGCGCCTTGTTCAGTTCGGCGCGCAGCTTGAGCAGCGCATCGAGCCGGACATCGACGGTGAGGTAGATGTGGG
>JANLUV010000120.1:0-3256 GCA_031363685.1 Alphaproteobacteria bacterium
CGCACTGGCACGGTCGAGGCCGCGCTGGCGCTCGACCCCCGGCTCACTCCGGGCGGGCGGCTGGTCATGCCGCTCACCTCCGCAGCAGACGTCTGGCCCGATGATGTCTGGATGGGCGAGGCGGTTCTGCATCCCTCCCGGCGCGGCCTCGGCGAAATCACTGCCGTCTGGCTCCGCTGGACCGGCCCACTCGGCCTCGGCGCGCGCCAGCACCGCCGCGCGGTCGGCGCGCCGGTGCGGATCTGGCCGAGCCTGGCCGCCACCCGCTCGCCCGCGCTGCAACTGTTTCTGCGCGAAAGCGAGTTTGGCATGATCGCCCGGCGTATTCGCGGCGAAGGCACCCAGTTCGAGGCGCTGGCCGAATACCAGCCGGGCATGGACCGCCGCCGGATCGACTGGAAAACCTCGGCCCGCCACACCCATCTCTACGCCAAGGAGTATGAGACCGAGCGCAACAACCAGGTCGTGTTCGCGTTCGATTGCGGGCAGGCGATGTGCGAACCGGTCGCCGGGCTGCCCCGGATCGACCGCGCGGTCTCGGCCGCGCTGGCCGCGGCCTTCGTCGCGCTGAAAGGCGGGGACCGGGTCGCGCTGTTCGGGTTTGCCGCCAGGCCCGAACTGGCCACGCCGTTCGTGGGTGACACGCGCGAGTTCCACCGGCTGCAATCCGCCGCCGCGCAGCTCGATTACCACGCGCAGGAACCCAACTTCACGCTGGCGCTGGCCACGCTGGCGGGGCGGCTGCAGCGCCGTTCGCTGATCGTGGTGTTTTCCGATTTCACCGATCCGACCAGCGCCGAACTGATGGTCGAATCGATCTCCCGCCTCGTCGCGCGCCATCTCGTGCTGTTCGTCACGCTGGCCGACGAGGAACTGGAAACCCTTGCCGCCGATGCACCGGCCGATATGCCCCGCCTTGCCATGGCAGTCACGGCGAACTCGCTGCTGCACCAGCGCCAGCTGGTCACCGCCCGGCTCCACCAGCTCGGGGTGGAGGTAATCGAGGCCCCGCATGACCGCATCGGCACCCGCCTGATCGACGCCTACCTGCGGATCAAGCGCGCGGGGAGCATCGGCTGATGGCCAGCAAACCATCCATGCTCGATTCCCTCCGCGACAGCCGCCTTGCGGGCCTGTTCGGCGGGCGCAAGGCGGCGGCACAGGACGCCGCCATTGCCGCCGCGGCCCTGCGCTCCGACCGCTTCCGGCAAGAGCGCGAGGGCGACTGGCAGCGGCTCGACAAGATCGTCACCCGGATCGAAGCCGGCCGCCTGCGCGCCCTTTCGGACGAGGATCTGCTGGCCCTTCCCGTCCTGTACCGCACGGTCGCCTCCAGCCTGTCGATCGCGCGCGAAACCTCGCTCGACGCGGCCACGCTCGGCTATCTCGAAGGGCTGGTCCAGCGTGCCTGGTTCCAGGTCTATGGCCCGCGCCAGTCGCTCGGCTCGTGGCTGCGGCGGTTCCTTGGCGGCGGGCTGTCGGCGGCGGTGCGCGGGCTGGGGATCGATCTGGCCATCGCCTTCGCGGTGATGGTGGCGGGCACGATCGCGGGCTACCTGCTCGTCGCGCATGATCCGCAGTGGTATTATGCGCTGTTCCCGAACGCGGGCGGCGATCCGCGCGTGCCCGGCGCCAGCGCGGCGGTGCTGCACCGCACGCTGTTCGGGCAAAGCGATCAGGACGGCCTGTCCGCCTTTGCCGCCTCTCTGTTCAGCCACAACGCGCAGATCGCGATCCTGGCGTTCGCGCTCGGCTTTGCGTTCGGCATTCCCTCGCTGCTGCTCCTGATCCAGAACACCGCCACGCTGGGGGCGATGCTGTGGCTGTACAACGGGCAGGGGATGCTGGTGGACGTGATCGGCTGGCTGTCGGTCCACGGCACCACCGAACTGTTCGCGATCCTGCTGGCGGGCGGATCTGGCCTCCACATCGGGCGGGCAATGGCCTTTCCCGGCGATCTGCCGGTGCTTGAAGCCGCCGCCCGCGCCGGCCGCCGCGCCGCCACGGTGATGGCGGGCGCGGTGTTCATGCTGGTGATCGCGGCGATGCTTGAAGGGTTCGCCCGCCAGCTGATCGACCACACCCCCGGCCGCCTGCTGGTCGGCGGGAGCATGCTGGCGTTCTGGTGCGCCTATTTCTTCGCCTTCCGCCGCGATCCCGGCGCCGCCACATGAACCCGCTCGCCGCCCTGCGCCGCCAGCGTGAGGCCCGCACCGCGCAGGATGGCCGCGCCATCACCCGGCGCGAACGCGAACGCCGCGAACGCACCCTGATCACCCCCGAAGGCATCCCGCTGCGCCTCGTCCTCGCCCGGCGCAGCGCGCGGGTCGGGGCGCTGACGATCGACTTCCTGATGCTCGGCACCGCGATGATCGCGGCAACCCTGGCGCTGGCCTACATCGCCGGCGGGGTGTTCAACCTGTTCGACAAGGCGAAGGAATCCGGCCCGCTCGGCCATGCGCTGCAATTCCTGTTCATCCTGTGGCTGGCCATCCTGTTCCTGTTCCGCAACGGCTGGTTCCTGTATTTCGAGCTTGGCCCGCGCGGTGCCACCCCGGGCAAGCGCATGCTCGGCATCCGCGTCGCCGCGCGCGATGGGGGAAGGCTCACCGCAGAAATGGTGCTCGCCCGCAACCTGCTGCGCGATATCGAACTGTTCCTGCCGGTCAGCTTCCTGCTGTCCGCCCGCGATGGCGGCGATATGGGCGCGGCGGGGATCGCGGCGGCGGGCTGGTTCCTGATCTTCGCGCTGTTCCCGTGGTTCAACCGCGACGCCATGCGCGCCGGAGACCTGATCGCCGGGACCTGGGTGGTCGAAGCCCCGCAACGCAAGCTCGAATCGGCCATCTCCGCCGCCCCCGCCGCGCCCACACTGGCCCCCGGCGGCGCCTACCGCTTTGGCGAGGCGGAGCTGGCGGTTTACGGCGAATACGAACTGCAAGTGCTGGAACGCGTCCTGCGCGATAACCGGGCCGAGGCGCTGACCGCGGTGCATGACAAGATCTGCGCCAAGATCGGCTGGGACCCGGGCCGGGGCGACGAACGCGCGTTCCTGGCCGCCTATTACACCCAGCTGCGCGCCCGGCTGGAAAGCGGCATGCGCTTTGGCAAGCGCAAGGCCGATAAGCACGCGGGCACCTAGCCCCCCTCCCGCCAGCGGAAGGGGAGAAGCCAGCCCCCCTGCTTTTTCACGCCCAACGCCGGCCTTTTCACGCCCAACACTTGCCTTTTCGCGCACCCGGGATAGCAACGCTGG
>JANLUV010000119.1:0-1637 GCA_031363685.1 Alphaproteobacteria bacterium
GACGAACATCACGTCCGACAGATCGTAGTCGAGTTCCAGATAGTGATCCTGGAACTTCGAATTCTGTTCCGGATCGAGCACTTCGAGCAGCGCCGAGGCCGGATCGCCGCGGAAATCCTGGCCGAGCTTGTCGATCTCGTCAAGCAGGAACAGCGGGTTGCTGGTCCCGGCCTTGCGCAAGTTGGTGATGATCTTGCCCGGCAGCGAGCCGATATAAGTGCGGCGGTGGCCGCGGATCTCGGCCTCGTCGCGCACCCCGCCCAGCGACTGGCGGACGAATTCGCGCCCCGTCGCCCGGGCGATCGACTTGCCGAGGCTGGTCTTGCCCACCCCGGGAGGCCCGACCAGGCACAAGATCGGACCCTTGAGCTTGTTGGTCCGCGCCTGCACCGCAAGGTATTCGACGATCCGGTCCTTGACCTTTTCCAGCGCATAGTGATCCGCATCGAGGGTCGCCTGCGCCTGCGCTATGCCCTTCTTGAGCTTGGACTTCTTGCCCCACGGCAGGCCCAGCAGCACATCGAGGTAATTGCGCACGACCGTCGCCTCGGCGCTCATCGGCTGCATGGTCTTGAACTTCTTCAGCTCGGCGACCGCCTTGGCGCGGGCCTCCTTCGACAGCTTGAGCTTGTCGATCTTGTTCTGCAGTTCGGCAACCTCGTTGGCTTCCTCGCCGTCGCTGCCGCCCAGTTCCGACTGGATCGCCTTGAGCTGCTCGTTCAGGTAATATTCGCGCTGGGTCTTTTCCATCTGCCGCTTCACGCGGCCGCGGATCCGGCGCTCCACCTGCAGCACGCCCAGTTCGCCTTCCATGAAGCCGAACACCATTTCCAGCCGGCGCAGCGGATCGTTCTCGGTCAGCAGGGCCTGCTTGTCCGCCACCTTCGCACCGACTTGCGCTGCGATCGCGTCGGCCAGCTTGGACGCATCGCCGATGTCGCCCAGCTGTTCGCCGGCTTCCTGCGACAGCTTCTTGTTGAGCTTGGCATATTCCTGGAACTGATCGACGACGCTGCGCATCATCGCCGCCACTTCGCTGCCCGACGAAATGACCGGCTCGATCGGCTCGACCGTCGCGGTCAGCTTGTCGTCGGCATCGTCCAGCCGGACCAGCTGCGCGCGCTGCTGCCCTTCGACCAGCACCCGCACGGTGCCATCCGGCAGCTTGAGCAGTTGGAGCACGCTGGCCACCACGCCCACGTCGTACAGATCATCGGCCTGCGGATCATCGCAGCCCGGATCAAGCTGAGCGAGCAGGAAGATGTCCTTGTTGCCGGACCCCGTTACGTCAGCCATCGCCGATTCGAGCGCGGCAACCGATTTTTCGCGGCCGACGAACAACGGCACGACCATGCCGGGGAACACGACAATATCACGCAGCGGAAGCAGGGGGAGATTCAGCGTTTCCATATCCGTCCAATCTGGCGTGCCAGCACATAATGCGCGACCCGCTATGCCGGGCAAGACCGGTTAGGTCCGGCCCGGTTTCATCCCAGATATGGGGAGCGGTCCGACAGGGCGCAATGGCGGTGCGACGAAGGCCTGTGGAAGACCCGAACGCCGCTCATGACGGACAGCGGAACCGCTGCCGCTCAGCCCAACCCGGGAAAGTTGAACCCCGGCGGCAGGCCCAGGCC
>JANLUV010000135.1:0-5300 GCA_031363685.1 Alphaproteobacteria bacterium
GATGCCGACGCCGACCTGTCGTTCTACCCGGACCGATCGTTCGATTACGCGATCCTCAGCCAGACGCTGCAAACCACCAAGCGGCCGGACAAAGTGTTGGATCAACTGCTGCGAATCGGGCGCAAGGCGTTCGTTTCGTTCCCCAATTTCGCCCACTGGCGGGTGCGGGTCACGCTGCTGTGGGGCGGGCGGATGCCGGTGACGCGGCTGCTGCCGGTGGCCTGGTACGAAACCCCCAACATCCACCACCTGACCATCGACGATTTCCGCGCCCACATGAAGGAGCGCGGGATCACGGTTGAACAGGCGTGGTTCCTGAAAGGTGACCGGCTGACCAGCGCCGCCGCCGCCAACTTCCGCGCCGAACACGCGGTATTCCTGATTTCGCGCTAGTCTGAAGCCTCGCTCGAGGCGTCGTTCACCAGGATCACGCTGTCCCCGCGCGCCAGCACCCACAAACTCAGTCCCGCCGCCCGCGCCCGTTCCACCGCCAGCGAGGTGGGCAGGGACACGGTAGCCAGCGTGGTCGCCCCCGCCTTCACCGCCTTTTCCACGATCTCGTAACTGCACCGCGCTGTAGAGAGCACAAACCCGCCATCAAGCGGCCAGCCGGTCCGCGCCATCGCGCCAATCAGCTTGTCGAGCGCGTTGTGCCGGCCCACATCCTCGCGCAGTTCGGCGATCCGGCCCGACGGAGTGCACCACGCCGCCGCATGAGCCGCGCCGGTGCGCTGGTTCAGGTCCTGCCGCTCGGGCAGATCCTCCAGCGCGGCGAAGATTGCCCCTGGATCGATCGCCGCGTGCGCCGCCACCGGGGGCAGGGGCCGCGCCACTTCAGCCAGGTTTTCGATGCCGCACAGCCCGCAGCTCGATTCGGCGACGCGGGTACGGACCCGCTCGGTCAGCCGCTCGATCCCCAGCCCCGCCAGGGTCGCCCGGACGATCCAGCCCTGCTCGACCTCGGCGATGCCGAGGTCGGTGACATCGTCAGCGCTGGTGATCAGGCCTTCGCTCAGCGCAAATCCGGTGACGAAATCGGCCAGGTTGGCCGGGGTCGCCAGCATCACGGCATAGGCCAGACCGTTGAATTCCAGCGCAACTGCGGCCTCTGGCACCCAGTCGCGGGAAAGGGCCGTGCGCGTGCCGTCCGGCGCGATCGCAACGGCCCCATCCATCACGTCAGCCCATCCGGTACAGCGCGCACAGCTTATTGCCGTCCGGATCGCGCAGATATGCCAGATACATCTTGCCGAACGCGCCGTCGCGCACGCCCGGCGGGTCTTCGCAGGCGGTGCCGCCGTTCGCTACGCCGGCGGCGTGCCATGCTTCGATCTGTTCGGGGCTGGTCATGGCAATGCCGATCGTGCCGCCGTTGGCGTGGCAGGCCGGCTCACCATTGATCGGGGTGATGACGACGAACATGCCGTCGTTGTGCGAATAGAAGACCCGGTCTTCCATCGGGAACACGCCCGGCGCGGCGCCAAGGGCACCAAACGTTGCATCATAGAACGTCTTTGCCTTGGCAAGGTCATTGCTGCCAACCATCATGTGACTATACATTATCGAGACTCTCCCACTTTAATCCGGGCAGGTTGTACCGTGCCCGCCGGGGTGGTCAATGGAGGGATTCGGCCGGGCGACAAATTCGGAAAAAGGCGGCTGCGGTTCAGATTCGCCGCGCTATGACGCCGGCATGATTTTCCGCCCCTTGCTCGCTCTTGGTCTTTCCCTCGCTGCGGTGGCCGCCGGGGCGGAACCACCCGCCACCCGGCCGCGTGCGCTGACCGCCGATGAACACGCCGCGCTGCGCTGCGCCGCCGTCCTGGCGATTGTCGCAGGTCAGCAAGCGCAAGGCGTTCCGGCCGCGCAACAATATCCGCCGCTGGCCCGGCGCGGTCGCGAATTTTTCGTGCAGACCGGCGCCCGCCTGATCGACGAGGCCGGGCTGGATGACGCCGCCGTCAAATCCGCGGCCGAGGCCGAAGCCGCCGCTGTCCGCGCCCAGGGCACCGCGCCGCTCATGCCGTTCTGTCTCAGCCTGCTTGACGCGCAGGTTCCGGCGCAGCCGTAGGCCTGCGATCCGCGAGGTTATGCACCGGAAAAAGGCACGCCCGCCGGTTGATCTGCGCGGCCGCACTGCGGCATGGACCTGACCCATGTGGCAGCTTTACCAGTTCCCGCTCTGCCCGTTCAGCCGCAAGGTTCGCCTGCTGCTGTCGGAAAAGGGCATCGGCTTCGAGCTTTGGCGTGAAAACCCGTGGGAACAGCGCGACGCATTCGTGGACATGAACCCCGCCGCGCGCACCCCGGTGGTCCGCCATGTCGAACGCGACATCACGCTGGTCGATAGCCGGTCGATCTGCGAATATTTCGAGGAAACGGTCGACAAGAACCCGATGATCAACGGCACTGCCGCCAACCGGGCCGAAATCCGCCGGCTGGTCGCGCTGTTCGACGAAAATTTGTACGGCGACGTCATCGCCCCGCTCAGCCACGAGAAGATGAAGAAGCGGCTGGTCTATCGCAAGTCGCCCGACAGCCAGGTCCTGCGCGAAGCGATGAAGCTGGCCCACGAACATCTCTATTACATCGATTACCTGATCGACACCCGCCCGTGGCTGGCCGGCGCAACGATGAGCCTGGCGGATCTGGCGGCAGCGGCGCAGATCTCGGTCGCGGATTATCTTGGCGGACTCGACTGGTCGGGCCACGAACAGGCCAAAAGCTGGTATTCGGTGTTCAAAAGCCGCCCCAGCTTTCGCCCGCTGCTCGCCGAGCGGATGGAAGTAATCCAGCCGCCCAGTCATTACGCCGATGTGAACTGGTAGTCTGCCCAGCGCGAAACCGGGCAGCGCTTACCCCGCCGGATCGCGCTTGTCGCCAAACCGGCCGTGATTGCGATAGCGGAGCATCCACCGGTCAAGGAACAGTTCCAGCGGGTGCGCGGCAACGCCCAGCGCCTTCAGCCCCGGCAGGCCCGATGAAATGTTGCCCGCCGTCAGCAGCGCGAACTGGTCACGCGAAAGCGGTGCGCCCGGCAGCCACCCGGTCAGCGCGGCGATCAGGCCGCCCACCGCGTCCGGCAGGTCCACGAACAGCCGCGTGCGGCCTTGCGCGGCGGCGATCTTGCGGTTGAGCTGCGCCATCGTGTAAACTTCCGGGCCAACCAGTTCAAAGGTCTTGCCGCCCAGCTTGCCCGGATCGGACAGCGCGTTGGCCACGGCGGCAGCGGCATCGTCGATGAACACCGGCTGGAACTTCGCCTCCGGCCCGAACACCGGCAGCACCGGCAGCGCGGCGATCAGCCCGGCGAACAGGTTGATGAACTTGTCGTCCGGTCCGAAGATCACCGACGGGCGCAGGATCGTCGCGGCGGGGAAGGCCGCCAGCACGGCGACCTCGGCTTCGGCCTTGGTCCTGGCATAATCGACCGGGGAATGGGCATCGGCGCCATTGGCCGAAATGTGGACGAAGGCCTCGACCCCTGCGTCCTTGGCGGCGGCGGCAAGAGCGGCCGGCGCCTTGACGTGCAGCGTATCCAGATCGCCGGTAAACGCGCCGACCAGGTTAACCACCGCATGCGCCCCGGCCACAATCGCGGGCAGGCTCGCCGTCTGCGTCAGGTCGGCCCGCACGAACTGCAACTGGCCCAGATTGGCCAGCGGCTTCAGCTTCCACGCCTGTTCGGGATGGCGCGAAACGATGCGCAGGCGCGCGCCCCGCTTCAGCAGTTCCTGCGCCACATTGGCGCCGAAATAGCCAGTGCCGCCGAACAGAACCACCAGTTTGTCGGCCAGTTTTCCGGCCACCGCGTTTGCGCGCTCGCTCGCCATAGAATCGCTGCCTCAGGGTCCAGACACATGCCGCGCTGCGGCGTGAAACGCCTTTTGCACGATCCAGCGCGACCGGGCAATGCCCGTAGATCGCCCGGCGGGGGCATGGGCGATCCCGCAACCGCGCCGATTTATGAACCAACGGCCAGCAAAGGATGGTCGTGGTTAGCTTGCCATTCAGACCTGCCGTCCTACATTGGCACCCGAAAGGATGCGTGCCACCATGAATGAGGAACAGCCAAACAGGAATCCCTGGCTCAGGAGCCTGCTGATCTGGGGCGGGATCTTCATGGCCCTGCTGCTCGTCGTCTCGATGTTCAGTGTGCGCAGCGATGCCGGCGGCACGCCGGTGCCCTATTCCGATTTCCGCGCCAAGGTCGCCGATGGCAGCGTTGCCGATGTGCAGGTCGGGTCGGAACGGATCAGCGGGCACTACAAGAACGGCGCCTCGTTCAGCACCGTGCCGATCCCCAATGACATGACGTTGCCGCAACTGTTGCAGGACAACGGCGTCAAATACGCCGGCAAGGCGCCTGAAGAACCCAACGTCCTGATGTATATTCTCATCAATTCATTGCCGTTCCTGCTGATCCTGGGCGTCGCGTTCTTCGCGCTGCGCCAGGTCCAGAAGGGCGGCGGCTCGGGTGCGATGGGCTTCGGCAAGTCCAAGGCCAAGCTGCTGACCGAACGGTCGGGCCGGGTCACCTTCAACGACGTGGCGGGCATCGACGAAGCGCGCGAGGAACTGGAGGAAATCGTCGAGTTCCTGCGCGATCCGCAACGCTTCTCCAAGCTTGGCGGCCAGATCCCCAAGGGCGCGCTGCTGGTCGGCTCGCCCGGCACCGGCAAGACCCTGCTCGCCCGTGCGATTGCCGGAGAGGCGGGCGTGCCGTTCTTCACCATTTCGGGTTCCGATTTCGTCGAGATGTTCGTCGGCGTCGGCGCCAGCCGCGTGCGTGACATGTTCGAACAGGCCAAGAAGAACGCCCCGTGCATCGTGTTCATCGATGAAATCGACGCGGTCGGCCGCCATCGCGGCCACGGCCTCGGCAATTCGAATGACGAGCGCGAGCAGACCCTGAACCAGCTCCTCGTCGAGATGGACGGGTTCGAGGCCAACGAAGGCATCATCATCATCGCCGCCACCAACCGGCCCGACGTGCTTGATCCGGCGCTGCTGCGCCCGGGCCGGTTCGATCGCCAGGTGGTGGTGCCGATCCCCGATATCGGAGGGCGCGAGAAGATCCTTGGTGTCCACATGAAGAAGGTGCCGCTGGCGCCCGACGTCAACCCGCGCACGATCGCGCGCGGCACGCCGGGCTTTACCGGCGCCGATCTTGCCAACCTCGTCAATGAAGCCGCCTTGCTGGCCGCGCGCCGCAACAAGCGCCTGGTGGCGATGCAGGAGTTCGAGGACGCCAAGGACAAGGTCATGATGGGTGCGGAACGCCGCTCGATGGTCATGAC
>JANLUV010000117.1:0-17332 GCA_031363685.1 Alphaproteobacteria bacterium
CCTTTGCTTGGCTGGGCCGATGCCGCCGTCTCGCCAAAGACTGGGAGCGCTCTATCGCCTCCTCGACCGCCTAGGCCCACATAGCCTCAATCCGCATGCTCACCCGCCGTACCGCAAAATACTGCTATGATTGATGGACTTCTGAATAGGGCTCTTAAGCGAATTCCTCGGTTTCGATCGTGCGCTGCATGAACCCCGGATAGCGCGGCCCCGCCACGGTCTGCTGGTTGATCAAGCCATCGACTTCGGCGACCAGTGCTGCACTGGGCCGCCAGTCCCCCCGCGCGATATTCTCGGCCATGTGGGCTTCGACCGTAGTGCCGGGAATGGCGTGGACGTGATCCCCGCGCGACAGCACCCAGCCGAGCGACAGTTGCGCCGCCGTGATCCCTTCACGCGCCGCGATCGCGGCGAAACGGTCGATCAGCGCCAGGTTGGCGGGCCAGTGATCGGCATCGAACCGGGGCATGGCGCGGCGCATGTCGTCATCCGGCAGGACGGCGGGGTCGCGCAGCGTGCCGCATAGCGCGCCGCGCCCGACTGGCGAGAACGCGACCAGCGCCACACCAAGCTCGCGGGTGGCCGCCAGCACTGCGATCTCGACATTGCGGCTCCACGGCGAATATTCCATCTGCATCGCGGCAATCGGATGCACCGCGTGCGCCCGGCGCAGCGTCTCGGCGCTCATTTCCGACAGGCCGATGCCGCCGATCTTGCCCGCCGCTACGGCGTCCGCCAGCGCGCCCACGCTGTCCTCGATCGGCACGGTGAAATCGCGGCGGTGCATGTAGTACAGGTCGATATGATCGGTCTGCAGCACGGTCAGGCTGGTTTCGAGCTGGGCAAGGATCGTTTCCGGGCGGCAATCGGTCCGCCGCTTGTCCCCATCGGCGACGATCCCGCATTTCGAGGCGAGGAAGAATTCGGCGCGGCGGCCCTTCAGCGTCTCACCAATCAGCGTCTCGTTCCGGCCGCCGCCATACAGCCGCGCGGTATCGAGATGAACGTAGCCGAGATCGAGTGCGCAGTGGAGCAGCCGTGCGCCTTCCGCCGGCGATGGCGGGACGCCGTAACCGTGGCTGAGATTCATGCAGCCGAGCCCGATCGGGGTGACCGGCCGGCCGGCGAGGGTGCGCTTCATCGCGTTCAATCCTGCTTAAGGGGCATCCGGATGGAAGTTGCCGTTCGCTGCAACGCTGTCAACCGTCGCTTAGGCGTTGACGTCCGGCGTTTACCACCCGAACATAGGTCAACAGAAATTGGGGAGAGACATGGCGTCACTGGCCTATCATGCGCCGGCATCACTGCACGAAGCAGTGAAACTGCTGGAAGCCGATCCAACCGCGCGGGTGCTCGCCGGAGGGACGGATCTGATCGTCCAGATGCGGTCCGGGCGCGTTCTGCCGGGAGCGGTGATCGACCTCAAGCGAATCGCGGACATCGCCGGGGTGCGCGAATTGCCGGGCGGCGGCTTCGCGATTGGCGCGGCCACGCCGTGCACCGCGCTGAAGGACCATGCCGGGCTGGCCGCCAGCTGGCCGGGCGTGGTCGAGGCGGCGAACCTGATCGGATCGGTTCAGGTCCGCAACCGCGCGACCATGGCCGGAAACCTGTGCAATGCCTCGCCGGCTGCCGACAGCGTCCCCGCGTTGATTGCCGCCGGGGCCATCGCGGTGGTAATCGGCCCGGCCGGGACACGCGAAGTACCGGCCGAGGCGATCGCCTCCGGGCCGGGCCGGACCACGCTGGCACCGGGCGAAGTGGTCGCCGAAATTCGCCTGCCGGCGCGGCCTGCCGGGGGCGGCGATGCCTATTTGCGGCTGATCCCGCGCACCGAGATGGATATCGCCGTGGTCGGCGTCGGGGCGGCGCTGGTACTCGCGGCCGACGGTACCTGCACCGCGGCCCGCGTGGCGCTGGGCGCGGTGGCGGCCACCGCGCTGCTGGTTCCGGAGGCCGGGGCAGCGCTGGTCGGCACGAAGCTGGACGATGCGGCGCTGGCCGCGATGGCGGCAGCCGCCTGCGCGGCGGCCCGCCCGATTGATGACAAGCGCGGCAGCGCGGCCTATCGCACCGCGATGGCCGGAGTGCTGGCGCAGCGGGCGGTGCTGATCGCCGCCGCCCGGGCAGGAGAGAAAGCATGAGCAGGCTGCACGTTTCCGCCACCGTGAACGGCGATCCGGTCGATTTCCTGTGCGAGCCCGGCGCGACCCTGCTGGATGCGCTGCGCGACGACCTGGGGTTGACCGGGACCAAGGAAGGCTGCGGATCGGGCGATTGCGGCGCCTGCACGGTGGTGCTGGACGGCCAGATGGTCTGTTCGTGCCTGGTGCTCGCGGCCGAGGCCGAGGGGCGCACCGTCCGCACGATCGAGGGCGTGGCCGAAGGCAGCGAGCTGCACCCGATCCAGCGCCAGTTCCTGGAGCATGCGGCGCTGCAATGCGGCTTCTGCACGCCGGGGTTCATTGTCGCGGCGAAGGCCCTGCTCGAGCGCAATCCCGACCCGACCGAGAGCGAGGTGCGGTACTGGCTGGCCGGGAACCTGTGCCGCTGCACCGGCTATGACAAGATTGTCCGCGCGGTGCTGGCCGCAGCCGCCGAACTGCGCCAGGACACCAGCTTCGAAAGGATGCCAGCATGAACGCGCCCGAACGCAAAGGCGAATTCCGGGGTGAACTCGGGGGCGGATTCCGCGTTGTCGGCACCCGCCCGGTGCGGCCCGACGGGATCGACAAGGTGACCGGCAAAGCACTGTACGGGACGGACTTCGTCGCCCCCGGCATGCTGCCCGGCGCGATTCTGCGCAGCCCGCACCCGCACGCCCGGATTCGGGCCATCGACACCCGCGCGGCCGAGGCGCTGGCGGGCGTGAAGGCCGTGGTCACGGGCCGCGATTTCACGCAAGCCTCATCCGAGGAAATCACCATCGGCGAAGCCGAAGGCAACGCCGCCGATCTGGCCCGCAACTGCATGGCGCAGGACAAGGTCTTGTACGAAGGTCATGCGGTGGCGGCCGTGGCGGCAACCAGCCGCGCAATCGCCGAGGCTGCGCTGCAGTTGATCGTGGTCGATTACGAAGTGCTGCCGCATGTCATCGGGCTGGAGGAAGCGCTGCTGCCCGGCGCACCGGTCCTGCACGAAGGACTGGTGACGAAGGGTTGCGCACCGGCCGCCGCCAAGCCCAACGCGGCGGTGTGCCATGTGCAGAACTGCGGCGATCCGGCCACGGCGCTGGCCGGCGCGGCGGTGGTGGTCGAGCGGCGCTTCATCACCGCGCCGGTGCATCAGGGCTATATCGAGCCGCATGCCTGCGTGGCGATGTGGAACAGCGACGGACAGGCGCAGATCTGGGCATCCAGCCAGGGCCACTTCATGATCCGCGAACTGACCGCCGCGATCCTGCAGATCCCGCAAGCCGATATCCGCGTCACCCCGTTGGAAATCGGCGGCGGGTTCGGCGGCAAGACCAAGGTCTATCTCGAACCGGTGGCGATGCTGCTGTCGCGCAAGGCCGGGCGGCCGGTGCGGCTGGCGATGACCCGGGACGAGGTATTCCGCGCCAGCGGGCCAGCGCCCGGAGCGATCATCGACATCAAGCTGGGCGCCCATGCCGATGGCACTCTGGCTGGCGCAGTGATCGAGTTCTGGTTCAACTGCGGAGCGTTCCCGGGCGGCGACGTGGTCTACGGCGCGGCGATGGCGCTGGGCCATTACCGGGTCGCCGATGCCCACATCACCGGGTGGGACGTGCTGAGCAACATGCCCTCGACCGCGGCCTATCGCGCGCCGGGCGCGCCGCAGACGACGTTCGCGGTGGAAGGCTGCATCGACGAACTGGCGCAGCAGCTCGGGCTTGATCCGCTCGAGATGCGGTTGATAAACGCGGTGAAGCCCGGCGATCCGGGCCTGTTCGGGCTGCCCCACGGCAATGTCGGCTATATCGAGTGCCTTGAGGCGGCCAAGGCCCATCCGCACTGGACCGCGCCGCTGGCCGCAGGGCAAGGTCGCGGCATCGCGGGCGGGCTGTGGATGAACTTTGGCGGGCCGTCGACCGCGCAAGTCAGCGTGGCCGGCGATGGTTCGGTCCTGGTGACCGAGGGCAGCCCCGACATCGGCGGCAGCCGCGCCAGCATGGTGATCATGGCGGCCGAAACGCTGGGCCTGCCGTATGAAAAGGTCCGCGTGACGATCGCCGATACCTCCTCGATCGGCTTTTCGATGGTCACCGGCGGGAGCCGCACCACTTTCGCCACCGGTCGCGCGGTAATCGCGGCGGCGCAGGGTGTGGTGGCCGAACTGACCAAGCGCGCGGCGCTGATCTGGGGCAGCGAAGCCGTGGAATGGCGCGATGGCGCGGCGCACTGCACCACGGGCGACCATGCCGGCGAAAGCCTGACGCTGGCCCAGATCGCGGCGCAGGCCGGGGTGACCGGCGGGCCGATTTCGGCCGAGGCTTCGCTCAACGCCCAAGGCTGGCTGCCGGGCTTTGCCGTGCATATCTGCGACACGCAGGTCGATCCCGAAACCGGGCACATCGCCGTCACCCGCTATACCGCTGTGCAGGACGTGGGCCGGGCGATCCACCTCGATTACGTCGAAGGACAGTTGCAGGGCGGCGCGGTGCAGGGGATCGGCTGGGCGCTGAACGAGGCGTACCTGTGGGACAAGGCCGGGCGGATGGATAACGCCGGGTTCCTCGATTACCGCATCCCGGTCGCGTCGGACCTGCCGATGATCGATACCGTGCTGGTCGAAGTGCCCAACCCGCACCACCCCTATGGCGTCAAGGGCGTGGGCGAAGCGCCGATCGTGCCGCCGCTGGCAGCGGTTGCCAACGCGGTCAGCCGGGCGACCGGCGTGCGGATGACGCAACTGCCGCTGGCGCCGGACCGGGTGTTGGCGGCGCTACAGGCCGCGCGGGGATAAGCCCCTTGGCGCGGGTAATCCTGCCCGCCGATGCGGCGCGAACTTGGTTCGGCGGGCGCGAGGTGATCGCGGCGGGCGGGAATACCGTGTTTGCCGTGGTCCGCGCGCTTGATGCCGTCGCCCCCGGTTTCGCGGACGTGGCGCGGCGGCGTTATGTGTTTGCGGTGGACGGCGTGCTGGCGGGCGACTGGTCAACCCCGGTGGGGCCGGAAGCCGAAGTGCTGGTGGTGGTGAAAGTCGCCGGGGGCTGAATCATTCCCCGGCGTTATCCGCCTTCGGGCGCGACATCGACGGACACTGTCATCTTCTGGCCCCCGCCGCCGTGGAATACGCCGTCGATCGGCGCCACATCGGCATAATCGCGGCCCATCGCGGTGAAGATGTGATCGGTCCGGGCAAGGCACGCGTTGGTCGGATCGAAGCCGACCCAGCCGAGCGCATCGCCGCACCACAGCGCCACCCACGCGTGGGTAGCATCGGCTCCGACCAGGCGCGGTTTGCCCGGCGGCGGCAGCGTGCGCAAATAGCCGCTGACGTAAGCGGCCGGCACGCCGTGGGCGCGCGCGGCGACGATCATCACGTGGGCGAAATCCTGGCAGACGCCGCGCTTCTGGGCAAAGGCGTCGGCTGGCGGGGTATCGGCCTCGGTGGCGGCGCCGTCATAGGCGAACTGGCCATGGATCGCGCGCATCAGCGCCTTGCCCGCCGCCAGAACGCCTTCGCCGGTGCCCAGAAACGGCCGCGCCCATTCGGCAATGGCGGGCGAGGGCGGCGCCATCGGCGAGGCATAGAGATAGCTGGCCGGGCCAGTGGCGGAAAGATCGCGGTGGGCCAGCGCCTGCACCCGGATGTCCCCGACGGTGGGCGATTGGGCGTGAGCCGGATCGATGGCGGGCGGCAGCACTTCCATGCGGAACCGGCTTTCGACCGACAGGATGGTGAGCGGCTGGCGGATGGTCAGGCGGCTGCGGTTGACGATCCACGGGCCGTCTTCGTCCTGGATCGTCCATGGCACCGGATCGATGATCAGCGCGTGATCGAGCAGTACCTGCCCCGGCCATGGCGCGGGCTTCAGCCGCACGTTGAACCGGGCGAGGCTGACCGCGCCCGCATATTTGACGGTGGTGAGATGGCGGACATTGTAGATCACGCCAGCAGGCTCGCGCGCGGCGTGTGTTCCGACTTTTCGTACTGGAGAAAATAGCGTTCCGAAATCGCGCCCGACAGCGCCAGCACCGCGGCCTCCACCGCGGCCAGGCGAGCAGGTGCCAACGCATCGACCATCATGCTGGTGAGCGGGGCGTGGAGCGCGCGGACAGCGCGTAGCGGCGGCTCGGGCAGCAGGTCTTCGATCAGGCGCGGCAGCGCATCGATATGCCCGACCAGCGCCGCCAGCTGGAACACCAGGCTGCGCGGGTTGTCGGGATCGAGCAGCAGCAAGTCCAGCACCAGATCGCGGCGCGGCCCGGTGAGATAGCGCGAGCGATAAGTGATCTGGCAGTCGGTCAGATCGAGCAGCACGCCGAGCGGATCGGGGTGATCGGCCCATTGCCCGGCCTGCCCGCCGCCGGCCAGCGCGCGGGTCGTGGCGCACAGCGACAGCGCCCGTTCGATCCGGCGGCCCATGTCGAGAAACCGCCACGACGGCCCGCGCACAAAGTTTTCCGCCAGCAGGCCCGACAGCGTGCCCAGCCGTTCGAGCAGTTCGCGGGCCGTGCGCAGCAGCGCGCCGGGCCGGTGCGAATCGAGCGGCGGCAGCGGGCGGCTGGCGATGCGCCAGAAATCGGGCGTCAACCGGTCGCGCAGGGACAAGCTGGTCGAACGGATCGCGGCGAACTGCGTGGCGACGCCGCCCGCCAGGACCGCTTCGGCCAGCGCCGCGCGGCAGACCTGCGGCGTGGGCAGCGCGGCGGTTGAGGTACTGATCGCGCCCCAATTCACCAGCAGGCCGAGCAGCGCGGTGCGCGCTTCGACGTTGCTGCCCGAGGCGGCATCGACCTCGATCGCGCTGCCGAGCAGGGCGCGGACCACCCGCACGGTCATCTCGGCGCGTTCGACATAGCGCCCGAACCAGAACAGGTTGTCCGCCGCCTGGCTGGCGAGGATCCCGCCGCCGCGCCGCACCGCCGGGGTGGCGGACAGCGGCGCCGGTTCCGCCGCCGCCGCGCCAGCCGTATCGACCACGCAGACATCGGCCGACCAGTCGCCCTCGCCCATCAGCGTGGTAAGGATTTCGTCGGTGCCCGAGAGCCGGGCAAATCCGCCGGGCATCACCGTCCACTGTCCGTCCGTCCCGCGCGCGACGAACGCCCGGACGGTGAAGGCGCGCGGCTCGAAGCGTTCGTCGATCAGCGCCGGGGTGGTCGACAGGTGGACGATTTCCTGTCCGCAATAGTCCATCGGGCGGCGGGCCATCGCCTCGAACAGAACCGCGCGCTGCTGGGCCGAAAGGTTGGCGCCGGGCACCGGGCGGGTGTCGTCCAGCCCTTCGACATGGCGGGCGAAGGCCGGGGTGATGACCAGTTCATCCAGCCGCTGGCGCACTATATCAGCTTCGCGCGGCTGGCCGCACCACCACGTGGCGACGTTGGGCAGGAGCGGTTGTTCGCCGAGCAGGAGCGGGAACAGGCGCGGCAGGAAGGCCGCCAGCGCCGGGGCTTCGAGCACTTCCACCCCGGGGCGGTTGGCCATTTCCAGCCCGCCGCGCGCCCAGGCATCGAACAGGTCGGGCACGCCAATCTGCGAGCGGGCATCGAAGTTCAGCGGATCGAGCGCGTTGGTATCGATCCACCGCCACACCGCATCGATCCGCTTTGGCCCGGCGATGGTGCGCACATACAGCCGATCCTCGCTGACGGTCAGGTCGCGCCCTTCGACCAGCGGAAAGCCGAGATAGCGCGCCAGGTGCGCCTGTTCGGGATAGGACTGGTTGAACCGGCCGGGGGTGAGCAGCGCGATGCGCGGATTTTCGCGCGGGCAATCGCGCGCGATCCCGCCGCGCAGGGCCGAGAAGAAACCGGCCAGCCGGCGCGCCTGGATGTCGGACAGCAGCGACCCGGTCCCGCGCGACAGGGCGAGGCGGTTTTCGAGCGCATAACCGATCCCGTTGGCGAGCCGCAGCCGATCGCCCAGCACGCGCCACTGCCCGCGCGGACCGCGCGCCAGATCGACCGCGTAAACGTGGATGAAGTGGCTGCCGCGCGGCGCGAGTCCCACCATGTTGCGGGCGAAATAGCGGCTGCCAGTGACCACTGCGGCAGGCAGGTGGCCATCCGCCACCAGCCGCTGCGGGCCGTAGATATCGGCGGCCACGGCTTCGAGCAACTGGGCGCGCTGGATCAGCCCGCGTTCGACTTCGGCCCATTCATCCGCCCCGACGATCAGCGGCATCGCGGTGAGCGGCCACGGCCGTTCCTCGGCATCGCCGGCGATGCGGAAGCTCATCCCGAGGTCAAGGATCTGGCGCGTGACCAGTTCCTGCACCGGGATGCCCGCTTCGCCCGCCAGCGCGGCCAGACCATCGGCCATGGCGTGCCAACGCGCGGCCAGATCGGGCGAGGCATGGCGGAACAGGTCGCCCGCCGCGACATCGACCGGATAGTCCTGCAACCGCGGCGCGGCCGGGACGGACAGGGCGGCCGTTGCCAACGGACTAGCTCAGGTGAACGGGGCGGCGCAGATCGAGCGACATCGGGAATTCTCCGGGTTGTTCCTCGGGCGGCACGGCCAGCCGTCCGGGCGAATGACCATGATCCTGGAACCGCGCCTTGCGCCGCGCCTCTGCTTCATAGCCGTTCACGGGAACATCATCGTAGTTGCGCCCGCCCGGATGCGCCACATGATAAACGCAGCCGCCCAGCGAGCGCGCGTTCCACAGATCGAGGATGTCGAACGTCAGCGGTGCATGCGGCTTCAGCAGCGGGTGCATGCAATTAGCCGCAAGCCAGGCCTTGTAGCGCACGCCGCCCACGCCTTCGCCCGGGACGCCGGTGGGCTGCATCGGCACCCGGCGGCCGTTGCAGGTGATGACATGGCGCCCGGCGACCAGCCCGGTGGCGCGGACCTGCAGCCGTTCGGTCGAACTGTCGACATAGCGCACCGTCCCGCCGATCGCGCCCGTTTCCCCCAAGACGTTCCACGGTTCAAGCGCGTGGCTGATTTCGAGCTGGACCCCGCCGCCGTCGATCGCGCCGTGGACCGGAAAGCGGAACTGGCGCTGGGCCTCGAACCACACCGGGTCGAAATTGTAGCCCGCGCCGCGCAGATCGCCCAGCACATCGAGGAAATCGGCCCAGACGTGGTGCGGCAGCATGAACCGGTCATGCAACTGCGTGCCCCAGCGGACCAGCGGGCCTTCGACCGGTTCGCGCCAGAACCACGCGCACAACGCGCGGATCAGGAGTTGCTGGGCCAGCGACATCCGCGCCGCCGGCGGCATCTCGAACCCGCGGAATTCAACCAGACCAAGCCGCCCGGTCGGCCCATCGGGCGAAAACAGCTTGTCGATGCAGATTTCGGTGCGGTGGGTATTGCCGGTGACATCGACCAGCAGGTTGCGGAACAACCGGTCGACCACCCACGGTGCCGGCTGATCCTGATCCGGGCCGGGCACTTGCGCCAGCGCGATTTCCAGTTCGTACAGTCCGTCATGCCGGGCCTCGTCGATCCGCGGGGCCTGGCAGGTCGGACCGATGAACAGGCCCGAGAACAAGTAGCTGAGCGCCGGGTGGCGCTGCCAGTAGATCACGAACGACTTGAGCAGGTCGGGCCGGCGGATGAACGGCGAATCGAGCAGGCTTGGTCCGCCCAGCACGATGTGGTTGCCGCCGCCGGTGCCGGTGGCGCGGCCATCGACCATGAACTTGTCCGCCGTCAGCCCGATCTCGCGCGCGCAATCGTACAGTGTTTCGGTGATTACGACCGATTCGCGCCACGATGCGGCGGGCTGGATATTGACCTCGATCACCCCGGGATCGGGAGTGATCCTGAACACCGTCAGGCGCGGATCGGGCGGCGGGGGGTAGCCTTCGATGCGGATCGGCAGGCCGGTTTCCATGGCCACCGCCTCGGCGCTGGCGATCAGTTCGAGATAATCTTCCAGCGCCTCGACCGGGGGAACGAACACGCACAGGTGATCGCCGCGCGGTTCGATCGTGATCGCGGTCCGCACCGCGCCCTCGATCACGGCCTGTTCGACGCGCCCTTGCGCCGCGTTGCCCGAGCCTTCGACCGCGACCGAGCGCTGTTCAGCCTCTTTCGCCGGCGTACCGGCCTCGCGGGTCTGGCTGGCGCGTTCCAGCATCTGGCCGCGCACATCGGGCAGCGGGCCGCGCGGCTCGGCGGTGTCGCGCGGGTGGATGTACGGATAATCCGATGGCGGGACATAAGGCAGCGAGCCCAGCGGCAAGCGGTAGCCCAGCGCCGAATCGCCCGGCACCGCGAACAGTGCGCCGCGCCGCACACGCCAGCGTTCGCTTTTCCACCGGGCCGGGTCCGGGGCCTGCGCGGCCTGCCAGCGCTGCACCGGCAGGACATAGCCGACCGGCTTGGTCAGCCCGCGCTGAAACGTGCGCATGTAGCGTTCGCGCACTTCGGGATCATCCAGCTTGGGATCGGTCGGCGAGGTGTTGTCCGGCAGTTCAGCCTCTTTGACGATCCATTCCAGCGCATCTTCGAACACCGGCTGGACGAATTCCTCCTCGATCCCGAGATGCGCGGCGGTGGCGCGCAGGAACAGATCGGCATGCGTTGCATCGACCACCGGGGCCGCCGCCGCCTCTTCCGGCAGGCGCACGTCCGCGAGCAGCGAGGCATCGCGCCAGATCGGCACCCCGTCCTTGCGCCAGTAGAGGGAATAGCCCCAGCGCGGCAGGCTTTCGCCCGGATACCACTTGCCCTGCCCGTGATGGAGCAGCGAACCGGGGGCGAACTTGCCGCGCAGCAGGCGGATCAGCTGGTCGGCATAGGCCGCCTTGGTCGGCCCGACCGCATCGCTGTTCCATTCGCCCGCCTCGAAATCGCCGTCGGCGACAAACGTGGGTTCGCCCCCGATGGTCAGGCGCACGTCGCCGGCGGCCAGTTCCTCGTCCACCTGGTCGCCCAGCGCGAGCAGCGCGTCCCACCGCTCATCGGTGAACGGCCTGGTGATCCGCACGGCCTCGGCGATGCGCGACACCTGCATCTCGAACTGGAAGTCGGAATGGACCGGCTCCATCACCACGCCTTCGATCGGCGCGGCGGACCGGTAATGGGGGGTGGCACACAGCGGAATGTGACCCTCACCCGCGAACAACCCCCAGGTGGAATCCAGCCCGACCCAGCCCGCCCCGGGCAGATAGACCTCGGCCCAGGCGTGCAGGTCGCAGACATCTTCGGCCACGCCGGCCGGGCCATCGACCGGGGCCACGTCGGGCGTCAGCTGGATCGAATAGCCCGAGACGAACCGCGCGGCGAAGCCCAGCCGGCGCAGCAACTGGACCAGCAGCCACGCCGAATCGCGGCACGAGCCAGTGCCGACCTCCAGCGTTTCCTCGGGCGCCTGCATCCCGGCTTCAAGCCGGATGACATAGCCGACCGTCTGGTTGACCGCCTGGTTGATCGCCACCAGATAATCGATGGTGCGGCCCTGATGGCCTTCGAACCGCCGGACCAGCGCATCGAACAACCGGCCCTGCGGCTCGATATCGAAATAGGCGCCAAGGTCCGATGCCAGCGTCGGGGCGTAGGCGAAGGGATAATCCTCGGCGTAATCCTCGACGAAGAAATCGAACGGATTGATCACCGCCAGTTCGGCCAGCAGATCGACCTCGATCGAGAAATGATCGATCGGATCGGGAAACACGATCCGCGCCTGCCAGTTGCCGTGCGGGTCCTGCTGCCAGTTGAGAAAGTGGTTCGCCGGGCTGATCTTGAGCGAATAATTGGGCACCGCGGTGCGGCTGTGCGGTGCCGGCCGCAGCCGGATCACCTGCGGGCCGAGCCGGACCGGCTTGCTGTAGCTGTAACGGGTGAGGTGGTGCAGGCCAGCCTTGATCATGGGACGAGACATTGCGGCATTTCATATTGCGCCGCAACACGATTCGCCCGCTGGTCGTCCACCGGTTGCCCACTGGCCGAGCCAACCTCCGCCGCCGTCACATCGCCATCACGAAATTGTCATGCCCGCCGGTTTATGACACCCGCCACCCCATCCGTTTATGGCGCCGCCACCCCATCCGTTTATGGCGCCGCCACAAGGACTGGAGACCCGCGCTTTGACCGACTTTTCCGCCGCTGCTGGCGCCATCGTGGAAACCGGCCGGCGGCTTGACGCACGGGGACTGGCTCCGGCCACCGCCGGCAATTATTCGCTCCGGCTGGCCGACGGGACGCTGGCCGTCACCATTTCGGGCGCGCACAAGGGGCGGCTGACCGAGGCCGAGGTGATGCGCGCCGGGCCGGACGGAACACCGCTCGAGGCGAAGAAACCCTCGGCCGAAACGCTGCTCCACTGCCTGATCTATGCGGTCGATCCCGGCGCGGGGGCGGTGCTGCACACCCATTCGGTGGCGGGCACGGTGCTGAGCCGGGCGCTGGGCGAGTGGTCCGAAATCGCGCTCGAAGGCTATGAACTGCTGAAGATCTATCCCGGCATCAACACGCACGCTGCGGCAGTGCGCCTGCCGCTGGTGGACAATAGCCAGGACATGGCGGCACTGCGCGATGAGCTACGTCCGCTGCTGCTGGCGCAGGCCCCGCTGGTCCCGGCATTCTACATTCGCGGCCATGGGCTCTATGCCTGGGGGCCGGACATGGCGGCGGCCGAAGCGGTTGCCGAGGGGACCGAGTTCCTGCTCGCCTGCGCGTGGGAAGAACTCAAACTCGCGTGGATGCGATAAGGGAAACCGGCCGATGACCAGCCTGACGCTGTACGATGACACCGCGCCGCATGCTGCGCGCACCGCGCCGACCGATCGCGCCGCGATCGCCGCCGCATTGGCCCCGGCCGGGGTGGTGCTGGAACTGTGGGACCCCGGCGCGCCGCTGCCCGATGATGCCGACGACACCGCGATCCTTGCCGCCTATGCCGCCGACATCGCCCGGCTGAAGGCGCGCGGCGGCTACCAGTCGGTCGACGTGGCAAGGGTAACGCCGGATCACCCGGCGCGTACCGAGATGCGCGCCAAATTCCTCGCCGAGCATGTCCACGACGATGACGAAGTGCGCTTTTTCGTCGCGGGTTCCGGGCTGTTCTATGTCCGCGCGGGCGGGACGGTCCATGCGCTCAAATGCACCGCCGGCGATCTGGTGCTGCTGCCCGCCGGGACTATGCACTGGTTCGACATGGGCGCCGCGCCGCGTTTCACCGCGATCCGGCTGTTCACCACGCCTGACGGCTGGGTGGCGCGGTTCACCGGCGATCCGATCGCACAGGCAATCCCGCTGTATGAGAGCGGCGCGTGACGACTGCGATGATCCCGGCTGCGATCCTGACCGACATCGAAGGCACCACCTCCAGCATCGCCTTCGTCCACGAGGTGCTGTTCCCCTATTCCCGCGCCCGTCTGGCCGGTTACGGGCAGGATCACGCCGCTGAACTGGCCGATCTGCTGGACGCGGTGCGGGCCGAAGCGGGCGCGCCGCTGGACGTGGCGGAATGCATCGCGCTGCTCAGCCAGTGGCATGACGAGGACCGCAAGATCGCCCCGCTCAAGACGCTGCAGGGCCGGATCTGGGCGGACGGCTATGCGCAGGGGCTGCTGCAGGGCCATGTCTATGCCGATGCGGTGGCGGGGCTGAACCGCTGGCACGCAGCCGGGATCGCGCTGTACGTCTATTCCTCCGGCTCGGTGACGGCACAGCGGCTGCTGTTCGGGCACAGCATCGCGGGTGACCTCAATCGCTTGTTCTCCGGCAATTTCGACACCGCCGTGGGCGGCAAGAAAGAAGCCGCATCCTACCGCGCGATCGCGGCAGCGATCGGGACGGAGCCGGGGCGGATCCTGTTCCTGTCCGACGTGGCCGAGGAACTGGCGGCCGCGCGCGAGGCCGGTATGGCGGTGACTCTACTGGCCCGCGACGGTTTGCCGTCCGATCGCCCCCCCGAAAGCCCGACATGGCCGGTCGCGACCAGTTTCGACCAGATCGTGACTGAGGTGGCGGCGTGAGGATCGAGGGGCAAGCCACACGCTCGATCTGGCTGGAGCCGGACGGCTGGCGCGTCGGCATCTTCGATCAGCGGCGGCTGCCGTGGGCGGTCGAGCGGCTGGTATTGGAGGCAATGGAGGACGCCGCCCACGCCATCGCCGACATGGCGACGCGCGGCGCGCCGCTGATCGGCGCGGTGGCGGCCTATGGGCTGGCGCTGGGCCTGCGGGCCGATCCGTCCGATGCCGCGCTGGCGGCAGCGTTCGAGCGGCTCGCGGCAACCCGCCCCACTGCGGTGAACCTGGCGTGGGCGCTGGCCCGGATCCGCAAGGTGGTCGCGCCCCTGCCCCCGGAACGTCGCGCGGCGGCGGCCTATGCCGAGGCGGCGCGGCTATGCGACGAGGACGTGGCGGTCAACCGCGCGATCGGCGAGGCAGGCCTGCCGCTGATCCGCGCCATCGCCGCGCGCAAGGGCGGGGCGCCGGTCAATGTGCTGACCCACTGCAATCCCGGCTGGCTGGCCACGGTCGACTGGGGCACCGCGACCGCGCCGCTCTATCTGGCGCATGACGAAGGCCTGCCGCTGCACGTCTGGGTGGACGAAACCCGCCCGCGCAACCAGGGCGCCCTGACCGCGCTGGAAATGGCCGGCCACGGCGTACCGCACAGCTACATCGTCGACAACGCGGGCGGATTGTACCTGCAGCGCGGCGAGATCGACATGGTGATCGTCGGGACCGACCGCGTCGCGGCGAACGGCGACGTCTGCAACAAGATCGGCACCTACCTGAAGGCGCTGGCGGCCAAGGCGAACCGCGTGCCGTTCTACGTCGCGCTGCCCGCCAGCACGTATGATCCGGCAACTCCGACCGGCAGCGGCATCCCGATCGAGGAGCGCGGCGGCGCCGAAGTGGCGTGGCTGGCCGGGCCGGACGCCGACGATGATACCCGCCGCATCGCGCTGACCCGCTCGCCAGTCCGCAATCCGGCGTTCGACGTGACCCCGGCGGACCTCGTTACCGCCTATGTCACCGAAGCGGGCGTGCTGGTCGGGCCGGAAGCACTGGCCGCTGCGTTCAAAGGCTGAGCTTGCCGCGCAGCCACGCCCCGGCGCGGGCAATCGCCGCATCCGCCTCGGGCGCGAGGCCCGCCAGGAAGTGGAACACATGCTGCTGGCCAGCGGAAACCTCCAGCACCGCGTCCACCCCGGCGGCCTGTGCCAACTGGTGGAAGCGGCGGCTGTCATCGAGCAGCACGTCGTCGCCGCCGGTCTGCAGCAGGATCGGCGGCAGCCCGGCCAGATCGGCGTAAAGCGGGCTGGCCAGCGGATCGTGGCGGTTGCCGTCCGGCCCCAGGAACACCTCGACGAACTTCAGCGTCGCATCCCGCGCGCCCAGCACATCGACCGCATCGTTGGTGTCATAGGTCCCGCCCGTCGCCTCAAGATCGAGATAGGGCGCCATGGCCACCACAGCGGCGGGCAGCGGCAGGCCCAGTTCGCGCGCGCGCAGCAGCGTGGTGAGCGCCAGCGCACCGCCAGCCGAATCGCCGACGAACGCAACCTGCGCCGGGTCCGCGCCCCGGTCTTGCAACAGCCCGGCATAAGCGGCGGCACAGTCGTTCACCGGGCCGGGGTGCCGGTTTTCCGGCGCGCGGGCATAGTTGACGATCAGTGCGGCGCAGCCCGTGGCCTTGGCGAAGTGCCCGTAAAGCTTGCGGTGCGAAAACATCGATCCCAGCACATAGCCGCCGCCGTGGAAGCACAGCAGCGTGCGCTCCGCCGCGCGTTCCTTGGGCAGCGCCCACAGCGCCGGGATCCCGCCGACCACGTCCTCGGTGTAATCGACCCCGCCCGGCTCGGCGGTGACATCGCCCCAATGCTCGAACAGCGCGCGGATATTGTCGAGCGGCATGTCCGGGTCAGCCGCGATGGATGCGAGCCAGCCCGCGTAAAGCTGTTTCAGGACATCGGGCGAATTGTAATCCAAGGCGTCACCCCGCTGATTAGCGATCACGCGTCAGCCGCCTGACGATCTTCCAGCACAATCCGACCGATGACCTTGCCTGCCGCGAGCAATGAGAGCGCCTC
The DNA here is from genome assembly GCA_031363685.1 of Alphaproteobacteria bacterium. Classification (GTDB taxonomy): domain Bacteria; phylum Pseudomonadota; class Alphaproteobacteria; order Sphingomonadales; family Sphingomonadaceae; genus Novosphingobium. The sequence continues at coordinate 16,142 of JANLUV010000117.1, forward strand.
GTTCGCGGAATCCTTGGGCATCAGCGTGACCGGAAACGGTACGAACTTGCCCGATTGGGCCAGCGCAATCACTTCGCGCAGCTCCTGCCGCCGTCCGGTGATCGTGCCCATGATCACGCGCGGACGGAAGATCAGGCTGGCGAGCGACAGCGGGAGTTCACCCCCGCCGACGCCGACGAGGACCAGCTTGCCCTGCTTGCCGAGCGTTTCCAGCGCCAGCGCCACAGTGGGGCCGATGTTGACGAAATCGAACGCCGCCTGCAGCAGCCCGCCCCCGGCCGCGCCGATCTGCGCCAGCGCATCTTCCGCCCCGTTGTCGATAGCAGCGGTGGCCCCGGCCTCCAGCGCGGCGGCGCGCTTGTCGGCCGCAAGGTCGGCCACGATGATCTGCGCAAAGCCCAGCGCCTTCAGCATCCGCACCGCAACCAGCCCCAACCCGCCCGCGCCGACCACCAGCACCGGTTTGGCGGGATCAAGCGGCCGCGCCTTCTGGATGGCCGAATAGACGGTGAGGCCCGAGCAGGAGAAGGTCGCGGCGACCGCCGGATCGATCCCGTCGAACGCAAACAGGTACGTCTCATCCGGCAGGACGATGTGCGAACCGAACCCGCCATCCTGGATCACGCCCAGCCCGCGCGGCGTGTAGCACAGGTTCTCGTTATCGGTCTGGCACAGCTCGCACGTCCCGCAGCCGATCCACGGGTAGACGATTCGCTCGTCGCCGATCTCGACCCCGCTTGCGTCCGGCCCGAGCGCGACCACCCGGCCGACGATTTCATGCCCCGGCGCGCAGGGCAGTTTCACGCCGCGATCGGTGATCCGCAGCGTCTTCCCGCCACCGAGGTCGAACGCGCCGTGAACGAAGTGCAGATCCGAATGGCACACCCCGCAATGGCTGACGCGGACTACCACCTGCCGCCCGGTCGGCACCGGGTCCGGCCGTTCCAGGCAAACCAGCGGCTTGTCATTCTCCACCACCGACCACTGCTTCATCTGTCTCTCCCGACGCATTTTCTGGCTACGGAATGCCAGAACCATGCCTGCCATGGCAAGGCGCGAAAGCGCGGCACAATCTGTGCGACCCCAGCCGACGGGACTGCGTCACTTTGAAATTTCCGTGACGCGCTTTTTGTAAGGGCCGCGCGCCTTCGGAGTTTGCGCCGTGTCGATCCGTTCAAGTATAGCCTCAAA
>JANLUV010000145.1:0-3314 GCA_031363685.1 Alphaproteobacteria bacterium
TTCCGCGGGTTCCTGGCGATGGGTTCCGCCGTGCTGGCCGTCACCGGGGCTGAGGCGCTATACGCCGATATGGGCCACTTCGGGCGTTCGCCGATCCGGGTTTCCTGGCTGGTCTTCGTATTGCCCGCGTTGGTCCTGAACTATCTCGGCCAGGCATCCCTGCTGATGCGCGATCCGGCGGCGCTGGTAAGCCCGTTCTACTTCCTCGCGCCCGAGTGGTTCCAGTGGCCACTGCTGATTCTGGCCAGTGCCGCTGCGGTCATCGCGTCGCAGGCGGTGATTACCGGTGCCTTCTCGGTCACCCAGCAGGCGATCCAGCTTGGCTTCATTCCGCGCATGACGATCAAGTATACCAGCGTGAACGCAGGGCAGATATACATCCCCGTGATCAACTGGGCGTTGATGATCGCGGTGATCCTGCTGGTGCTGGTGTTCGAGCGGTCGTCTAACCTGACTGCGGCCTATGGCATCGCGGTGACCGGCGCGATGCTGATTGATAACGTCTTGCTGGCGGTGGTGCTGTTCAACCTGTGGAACTGGAAGTGGTGGCAGGCCGGACCGGTGCTCGCGGTGTTCTTCGCGCTCGACACCGCATACCTGTCGGCCAACCTTACCAAGATCCCCGATGGCGGCTGGGTGCCGCTGGTCATGGGGCTGATGATTTTCACCCTGCTTACCACCTGGTCGAAGGGCCGGGCGCTGATGCGGCAGAACATGGCCGAAGGCACCATCCCGTTCGAAGTCTTCGCCAAGAGCGCGCACACCAGCGCGGCCCGGGTGGCGGGAACCGCGATCTTCATGTCCTCCACCGAGGCGGGCGTGCCGTCGGCACTGCTCCACAACATCAAGCACAACAAGGTGCTGCACGAACGCGTGGTAGTGCTGAACGTGAAGATCCAGGACGTGCCGGTGGTCGACGATGCCGAGCGCGTGACGGTCAAGCAATTCGGCGCGGGGTTCTACAGGATCTCGCTGCGGTTCGGCTTCCTCGAGGAAACCGACGTGCCGGCCGCGCTGGCCAAGGTCGATATCTGCGGCGCGCCGTTCGAGATGATGAAGACCAGTTTCTTCCTCTCGCGCCAGACGCTTATTCCGTCGTCCAAGCCGGGCATGGCGATCTGGCGCGAAAAGCTGTTTGCGTGGATGCTGCGCAATGCTGCCAGCGCGATGGAGTTCTTCCGCCTGCCGACCAACCGGGTCGTCGAACTTGGCAGCCAGGTCGAGATCTGAGGGCTTGGCGCGCGCGGGCAGACTTCCGTCGCTGCGCGAAATCGGGCTAACGCTGCCGTTGCGGCACGGGAACCGCTCGGCGCTGGTCGCGCTGGCCTGCGGGCTGGCGTTCGGGGTCTGGATGGCACTGGCCGATGCCACGGTGTTCCGCGCCGCCGTCCCCGAAGTCCAGCATGTCCTCGTGATGCAAATGACGCTGGTGCAGCGGCTGGCGCGGTTCGTGCCGGGGGCGCTGCTTGACGAGGTCGAATACCGCCTGATCGCGCTTACCGCGATCTGCTGGCTGCTCGCCGCCCTGACCGGACGGCGCGGGCTGGCGCTGCATTGGCCTTCAATCCTGCTGGTGGCGTTCGTGGTCTATCCGCTGGGGGCCTGGGGTTATTTCCAGCAATTGCACTGGAGCAGCCTGACGGTGGCGCGCGAAGTGGTGCTGCACGGCGGGGCGGGGATGCTGTGGGGGTGGCTCTACTGCCGCCACGGCTGGCTGGCGGGCGTGATCGGCCACATCGGGGCGCATCTGGCGCTGCAACCGCTGCTGGGTGTGATGGCCTGAACGCATAGATGCACCAGCCCGCACATGCGCCTGGGCGATGTTCTGGCGCTTGCCGGCACAGCTATAATTCGATAATTCCAAAATCATTGAAATAAAGGAATCGCCGTGCGGGGGGACGAAGTTATCGGCGTATTGGGCGCGCTGGCGCAGGACCATCGGCTTTCCGCGTATCGTCTGCTGGTGCAGGCCGGACATGCAGGCCTGGCTGCGGGGGCCATTGCCGAGGCGCTTGATCTGCCGGCTTCCTCGCTCAGCTTCCACCTTGCCCAGCTCCAGCAGGCGGGACTGATCACGCAGCGCCGCGATGGTCGCTCGCTGATCTATGCGCCAGACTACGCCGCGATGGCGCGGCTGATCGGTTACCTGACCGAGAATTGCAGCCGCGGCACCGGGGGCGGCGAAGTGCCGGGTTACGGTGAGGGAGTGCCGCTTTCCGGTGCGGCCCGCACCGGGGAGACCGCGACCCCTTAGGGGAACGCGGCGCTGATCGTGCCGGGTGCCGGCCGGGTCGCGGCATTCGGCGCGAACAGCACACCGACCTGCATCATCCAAACGAAACGCGGCGCTCCTGTAGGGAACGCCGCGCCTGTCTTGCTGAACGGGTGCGAAATCAGCCGAGGTTCGCGCTGACCATGCAATAGAGCATCGGCAGCGAAAGCAGCAGGTTGGTCCGGCTTGCCGCCAGGGCGCGCGGCGCAGCAACGGCCTTTTCAGCGTCGGTCGCTTCCTTGAGGCCAAGGATCTTCTGCTGTGCGGGCCAGATGATGAACCACACGTTGAACGCCATGATTAGCGCCATCCACATGCCGAGGCCGATCAGATTGACCGCGCCGACGCCCGAGAAGGTCAGTGCCGGGACCAGGTAGCCCGGCGTGTCACCATGGCCGTGTCCGGCGATACCCAGCCCGGTAATCACTGTAAGCAGCGCAGCATAACGGAAGAAGAAGAACACTTTCGGCGCGATAAAGCCCGTCACGCCCTTTTTCAGTTCAGCCGGAATGGTTGGCATGGTCGGCACCTGCACGAAGTTCAGGTAATACAGCAGGCCGATCCACAGAATGCCGAAGAACACGTGCAGCCAGCGCAGCACCGCATTCGGATCGACCGGAACCGTGCCAGCATAGGCAATCATCACGCCGATCGTAAGCACCAAGCCCACCACGAGCACCAGGTGCAGGTTACCAAAAAATTTGGCCATTGCTTACCCCTTTGAAATTGAAGCGGAATATTGTTCGCGGCCGGTGACCGCTCACCCGGCGACGGCCGGTTAATGCGGCATCGTCGCAACTTTGTCACCCGCTTTCGTGCGATGAAGCGAGTGCTCGCGGCGATTACTCGTGCGGGGGATTCTTCAGCGCGTCATCCTCTGCGCCGGCGGCAAGACCGTGGCGCAGCAGCATCGGCATGTGCGCGAAGGTGAACACGAACGACAGCGGCATGAAGACATAGAGCTTCGTCTGCAGCCAGCCGCCAAATGTCAACCAGTAACGGAATCCTTCGTTCAGTGCGGCGAGGAACAGGAAGAACACGC
>JANLUV010000149.1:0-1906 GCA_031363685.1 Alphaproteobacteria bacterium
GGCTGGCTTCGGCGCCCGGTCCCCGGCCCGGCAAGCGGTCAACAACCGGCCCGGTTCACCGCTGGCGGGCATCAGCAACGTCCCGCCGCCGGGCAGCGTCCCCTCGATCCGGTTGCCGCCTTTCAGCACGTCAAGCCGAACGTCCGCCGCTGGAATTCCCCCGCGCCATTCCCCCGGCTCGCCCGCGCGGACCAGGTCCAGCGGCAGCCGCGCGATCCGGCCATTGCCGATCAGCGCAAACAGCGCCTTGGCCCCGTCTGCGGCGCGGGTCGTGCGGGTCAATGTCACGCTGGCCGTGCCATCCGCCGCATGATCGCAGGCCAGTGCCAGCAGGTCAGGCTGCCCCGCCACCCCGAAATGCACGCCCACCGCGTCCGAGCGCCATGTCGCGCCCTCAGGCTGCAGCGGCGCTTCTTTCATCGGCAGCGATATATTCGCCAGCGGCAACCGCGCCGGATAAGCCCCGCCCAGCGGGCCGGAATCGACCACCTGCCGGCTCTGCGACTGCGAACAGGCGCCAAGGGCAAGAACGGCAATTGTAAGCGGAAGCAGCGACCACGGCTTTGTCATGATGTGCTTTTCTGGGGCCGATGCGGCCGAAATGCAATACGCGGAATGTGCGGAGCCGCACGTGTCGGCGGGCGATATGCACATGTGGCGGCGAATTAGGCCGCGCGCGGGACGATCCGGTCAAGCGCGTCGTTCAGGGCACGCTTGGCTTCGCGTATCTCGTACTGGTCCTGAAGGCGCAGGAAAAAGCCCTCGGACATCCCGAAGTATCGGGCGAGGCGCAAGTCGAGTTCGCCGTCAATGCGCGAAGTGCCCGCAACCAGGCTGTGCAGGCGCGCGGGATCAACCGCGATGGCTTCGGCCAAGGCGGTGGGGTCAAGCCCAAAGGGCTCCATGAATTCCGACATCAGCAATTCACCCGAGTGCGGGTTGTTCAGCCAGTCGGCATCAGCGGTAGTCGATGATTTCGACATCGTGCGCGTTTCCATCCTTCCAGACGAAACATATGCGCCATTGCCTGTTAATGGAAACGGAATGTTGGCCAGCGCGGTCGCCGTCGAGGGCGTGCAGCCGGTTGCCGGGCGGATTTTTCAGGTCATCGAGATGGTCTGCCGCATCGATCATTGCCAGCTTCACGAGCGCACGGTTCTGGATGTCGGCGGGCAGCTTGCGGCTGCGCTTGCCGGCCCAGATGCGTTCGGTTTCGGAGCAGGCGAAACTTACACTCACTGCGGCACTCCTAGTCTGGACGGACTTCGCCCAAAAAGAAAAAGGAGTGCATCCCCGTTGCCCCAAAAAATGGGCATTTCAACGGAGTTCGTCAAGCCAATGAGCGTGTGACCGCGTGTGACCGCCTGTGGATAAACTACTTCCCCCACTTCCTTTGCGACTTCCCATACCGGCCCTTGCGCGTCCCCGGCTTGCCCTCGTTGCTGCGTCCGACCAGCGGCGCCCGCTTCTGCCCATCGGGAATGCCCAGTTCGGTTTCTTCCAGCCGCCGGATCTCGTCGCGCAGCCTGCCGGCTTCCTCGAACTCCAGATCGGCTGCGGCCGCGCGCATCCGTTTTTCAAGATCCTCGATGTACCCGCGCAGATTGTGGCCGACGAGGTTGTTGATCCCGTCATCCTCAAGCTCGATCAGCACCCCGTCACGGCTGGCGGTATCGGCGATGATGTCGGCGATGCCGCGCTTGATCGTGGTCGGGGTGATGCCGTGCAACTGGTTGAAGGCGTGCTGCTTTTCGCGGCGGCGGTCGGTCTCGGCGATCGCGCGTGCCATGCTCCCGGTCATCCGGTCGGCGTACAGGATCACTCGCCCGTCCACGTTGCGCGCGGCGCGGCCGATGGACTGGATCAGGCTCGTCTCGCTGCGCAGGAACCCTTCCTTGTCGGCATC
>JANLUV010000166.1:0-1887 GCA_031363685.1 Alphaproteobacteria bacterium
CACCCACCCCTGCCCCTCCCCGGCGGGGAGGGGAATTTTGCTTCACGCCTTGCCGACAACGCTTTCCGGCAGGTCCGTGCCGAACACGCGCTGGTAGTATTCGGCGACCAGCATCCGCTCGGTCTCATCACACTTGTTGAGGAACGAGAGGCGGAAGGCGAAGCCGGCGTCCTTGAAGATCTGGGTGTTCTGCGCCCAGGTGATCACCGTGCGCGGGCTCATCACGGTGGAGATATCGCCGTTGATGAAGCCCTGCCGGGTCAGGTCGGCGACGCGGACCATGTCGGCAATGGTCTTGTCCGCGATGCCGGGAACCTTGTTGCCGACGATCTCGGTTTCCACCGCGTGCGGCAGGTAGTTCAGCCCGACGACGATGTTCCAGCGGTCCATCTGGCCCTGATTGATCGCCTGGGTGCCGTGATAGAGGCCCGAGGTATCGCCGAGGCCGACGGTGTTGGCGGTGGCGAACAGGCGGAACCACGGGTTCGGGCGGATCACGCGGTTCTGATCGAGCAGGGTGAGTTTGCCTTCGGTTTCCAGCACGCGCTGGATCACGAACATCACGTCCGGGCGGCCGGCATCGTATTCGTCGAATACCAGCGCGACCGGGCGTTGCAGCGCCCACGGCAGCAGGCCTTCACGAAATTCGGTAACCTGCAGGCCATCGCGCAGGACGATGGCGTCGCGGCCGATCAGGTCGATCCGGCTGATGTGCGCATCGAGGTTGATGCGGATGCACGGCCAGTTGAGCCGCGCGGCAATCTGTTCGATGTGGGTCGACTTGCCGGTGCCGTGATAACCCTGCACCATCACGCGGCGGTTGAAGGCGAAGCCCGCCAGGATCGCCAGCGTGGTGTCCGCATCGAACACGTAGCTTTCATCGCGATCGGGCACGCGTTCATCGGCGACGGAAAAGGCGGGCACCTTCATGTCGGTATCGATGCCGAACACGGCGCGCACATCGATCTCGATGTCGGGGGCGGCAAGGACCGTGTTGTCGCGGCTGTCGGGCTGGATGTTGGGGATATCGCTCATCGCTGCTGCGCCTATACGGGCCGGGGCGCGGCTGCAATAATGTTTGCGTGCCCGGTGGGGCATTGGGGAGAAAATCGATGAAGCTGTTTGGTGCCTTGCTGTCGCCCTATGTCCGCAAAGTCGCGCTGGTGGCAGCCGAAAAGGGGGTGCCGTGGGAGCTGGTGATGGCCGGCCCGGGCAGCCCCAATCCCGAGTTCCGCGCGGCCAGCCCGTTCGGCAAGATCCCCGCGATCGACGACGGCGGGTTCCTGCTGTGCGATTCGACCGCGATCGTGGCTTATCTGGAGGCGAAGTATCCGGCCGTCCCGGTCCTGCCCGCCGATCCGCATTTGCGCGGGCGTGCTGTGTGGTTCGACGAGTTTGCCGACACGATCTATTTCGCGTCGGGGATGAAGGTGCTGTTCAACCGGCTGGTCGGACCCAAGCTGCTGAAAGTCGGCGGCGACGAGGCCTTGGCGCTCCAGGGCGAGGCGGAGCTGCCGCCGATCCTGGCGTGGCTGGAAAGCGTGGTGCCGGCGGACGGGTGGCTGCTGGGCGACGTGTTTTCGCTGGCGGATATTGCGGTCGCTTCGGTGATGCGGTCGCTGAACGCGGTCGGCTGGGGACCCGACGCTGCCATATTTCCGCAAACGGCGGCATGGTATGACCGGGTTACGGCGCGGCCGGCGTGGCGGGCGATTGCGGCGATCGAGGACGCGCGGCGCCACTAGGCGACGCACAGGATGATTATTCCGCGCCGCGGGCGTGGCCGTACGACGTGTTGAGGAACTTGCCCCGCTGGTTCACGTTGCTGGTCGGGAGGGGTTACCGAGGAAAGTAAGTCATGACCTATATCGACGGATTCGTGATCGC
>JANLUV010000170.1:0-3236 GCA_031363685.1 Alphaproteobacteria bacterium
CCGCTTCAAGGTTGGTGTTGAGCGCGGTTGCCTCGATGCCGTGTTCCTTGGTGGAACGACCCGAGTTGATGTCGATCGAGACGAGCGCCTCGGTCGGGTTGATGACGAGGTAGCCGCCCGATTTGAGCTGGACCACCGGATCGTACATCGCGGTAAGCTGATCTTCTGCGCCGTAGCGCTGGAACAGCGGGACCGGATCGACATAGGCCTTCACCCGGCGCATGTGGCTGGGCATCAGCAGCTTCATGAAATCGCGCGCGGCGCGGTAGCCGCCCTCACCCTCGACCACGACTTCTTCGATGTCGCGGTTGTAGATGTCACGGATCGCGCGCTTGATGAGATCCGAATCCGAATGGATCATCTGCGGCGCGGCCGATTTCAGCGTGCGTTCGCGGATCTCGTCCCACAGGCGGGCGAGGTAATCGAAATCGCGCTTGATCTCGGTCTTGGTGCGCTGAAGCCCGGCGGTGCGGACGATGCAGCCCATCGATTTGGGCAGATCGAGTTCGGCGATGATCGCCTTCAGGCGCTTGCGATCGGTGGCCGAATTGATCTTGCGGCTGATCCCGCCGCCATGGCTGGAGTTTGGCATCAGCACGCAATAACGACCGGCCAGGCTGAGGTAGCTGGTGAGCGCCGCGCCCTTGTTGCCGCGTTCTTCCTTGACGACCTGGACGAGCAGCACCTGGCGGCGCTGGATCACGTCCTGGATCTTGTAGCGGCGGCGCAGCGCCATGCGCTTGGCGCGCAGTTCGTCGGCTTCCTTGGCGTGGGCGCGGCCCCGATCGCCCCCGCCGCCCTGGCGGCGACGGCCCCGGGCGCGGGGTTCGCCTTCGCCGGCGGCTTCTTCGCTATCGTGGTCGAACCCGTCCTCGATGTGGCCGGCCTCGATCGTGGCGACTTCGTCCTTCTCAAACGTGTCGATCTCGGTGACGCCGCCGAAGCTGTCGTCGTGATTGAAGTCCTGATGGGTGGTGCCAGCGTAATCGTCGGCCAGGCCTTCGCCCAGTTCATCGTCGCCGACAAAATCTTCCTCACCCTCGGCGACGGCGCGCAGCGCGGCCTCTTCCTCGGCGTGGGCAGCTTCCTCGGCCAGAAGAGCCTCACGGTCTTCCTTGGGGATCTGGTAGTAATCCGGATGGATTTCGCTGAAGGCGAGGAACCCGTGGCGATTGCCGCCGAAGTCTACGAAAGCCGCTTGAAGCGACGGTTCGACCCGGGTGACCTTGGCCAGGTAGATATTGCCCTTGATCTGCTTGTGTTCGGCAGATTCAAAGTCGAATTCTTCAATCCGGTTGCCTTTGAGCACCGCCACCCGGGTTTCTTCCGGGTGGCGCGCATCGATAAGCATGCGCGTTGTCATCAAATATTCTCCAGGCGCGCCGCAGCTCTGCCGGAGCCGGTAAGAACCGGGTCGGCAGGGCGGCGCGTACATGTGCATGTGGGTGTGCGCCGTGGCGCAAAGCGCCGGCGTCACGGGGGTGGTTTGCGATATTCGTGTCTGCTGGCAGGCGAAGGCGCGGCGAAATCGAACGCGCTTGAGTTTGCGACCCGATCACCGTTCCGGCCGATTTCGGCCAAACCATCGGCGCCCCTGCGGGCGGCGACTGGTGGAACGGCGAAGGACTTAGCATGCCAGCATCAACTCGGTTCTTGCCCGGGCACGAAAGCCCGGTTCTGCCGGAACTGGCCGTGGCGATCCTTGTTGAATTTCACGGTTTCCGCCAAGGAGTTGGCGCAGGAAACGTGCGGAGGATCGCGGCAGGCCTGCCCCGGGTCAGGTTGCGTAGCATCGGTTGCAAGCAACGGCAAGTTTGTTGCGCATGGCTTGCAGCAATGTGACCGGAAACGTTTTCCGGCCCAGTTCCAGGTAACTGGCGATGAACCGATTGCGGCATAGCTGACGAAGTCTTAACGAGCGATGCATGAGCCGCTCCGTTGCGACCCGTCTGCTGCCGCTACTGCTGCTCGTGCTGGCCCCGGTCGGCGTGTTTGCGGCGATGGTGGCGGTTGACCGGATGTTCGGCGCGCCCGGACGCGGGCTGGATTACGTGATCCGGCTGGATCTGCCGCCGGCGGGCGGCGAGATCGGCTTGCCCCGCATCGAAGGCCCGCTCGACGCGAGCCGCCCGCTGGTGGTGATCGATGCCGGGCATGGCGGCCACGATCCGGGCGCGGGCAGCGGGTCGATCAAGGAAAAGGCGGTGACGCTGGCGCTGGCCGACGCGCTGCGTGACCGGTTGCTGGCGCAGGGCGGGGTGCGCGTGGCGCTGACCCGCGACGATGACCGTTTTCTGCTGCTGACCGAGCGGGCCGGAATCGCCCGGCGGCTGAAGGCGGACCTGTTCATTTCGATCCATGCCGACAGCGCGGTTGATGACGAGGCCACCGGGGCGACCGTCTACACGCTGTCCGGCCGCGGTTCGAGCGAGGCGGCGGCGCGGCTGGCGACCAAGGAAAACCGCGCGGATACGGTCAACGGCGTGGCGCTGGGCCAGCAGAGCGACGCGGTGAGCGCGATTCTGGTGGATTTGTCGCAGCGCGAAACCGAAGCGCGATCGCACGAGTTCGCGCGGCTGGTGCTGCGCGAGGGGGCCGAATGGCTGCACTTTCGCGAACAGGGGCTGCAATCAGCGGCGTTCGTCGTGCTGAAATCCGCCGATTTGCCGTCGGTACTGTTCGAGGCCGGATACATCAGCAATCCGGCTGACGCGGCGCAACTGGCCTCGGCCGGGGGGCGCAGGATTTTTGCCGACGTGACCGCGCGGGCGATCCGGGTCTATTTCGCGCGGTCGCTGGACACCGGGGTTACAGCCGGTTCCGGCGCAGGGCCGGACGCAACTTCCACTGCAAGTTCGGCGCCGTGATGCAATCCGTCTGGCCTGTCGCCAAGGCCGCATGCTAGAGGCTCGTCCCAACCATGGTTGACGACACTTCCCCGCAGGACTTGCGCTATCGCATCCGCCGCGACGCCAGCGGCGTCTGGACATGGGCCCGGGGCATGTGGCGCGCCAACTTGTGGTTCCGCATCGCCGGAATCGTGCTGGGCGTGTTCGCGGCGCTCTACCTGCTGGTCTGGGTGACGGTGGCGCGCAACTTGCCTTCGGCTGATACCCTGCTGACCTACCAGCCGCCGCTGCCGACGATGGTGCGCGGCGTAGATGGCGAGATCGTCTATAGATACGCCCGCGAACGCCGCGTTCAATTGCGCTACGTCGATTTCCCCAGGCCGCTGG
>JANLUV010000121.1:0-2141 GCA_031363685.1 Alphaproteobacteria bacterium
GACATCCTGAACGGCGCGAACGGGGTTGATCGGCTGGTTGTGACGATCGGCGGGGACAGCGCATTCGGCAATGGCGGCAACGATTTTATCGAGATGCAGGTGCCGGGGGACCCAACAAACAGCACCCAGACTGGCGGCCAATTTTCCGGTGGCGTGCTGGATGGCGGGGCCGGGACCGATACGCTGGTCATCGGCGGGCGGATTTCCTACTCCGGCGGCACGATCACCGGCATTGAAAAGGTGCTGCTGCTGCCCGACCAACCTTATGTGCTCGATCCGATCTTCGGCGTGATCAGCGGCCGCCTGGCCGCTTCACTCACAATCGATAGCGCATCACTCGGCACGGCGCCCAAGTTCGTTGTCGATGGCACGGGCGAGATTACCGTCAACGTCTCTGCGGCAGCGATCGGGTCGGGCGGTCAGTTCGATGGCTCGCGTATCAGCATCGCCAGTACAACGCAGGTCGAAGTAAATCTGGTCGGAACTGACGGGAATGATATCATTTCCGGAACCACCGGCCGCGACACGATCTTCGGCGGCAGCGGCAACGATGTGCTGCGCGGCTTCGGCGGCGCCAATACCCTGATTGGCGAGGCGGGGGACGATCAGTTGTTCGGCGGTGCCAGCGCAGACCGGCTGGCTGGCGGGATCGGTGCAGACAGGCTGCGGGGCGGCGGCGGCGCGGATGCCTTCTTCTTGCTGGACGTGCTGGACTCCACCGTCGCGCTGGCCGGCCGCGATACCATATCGGATTTCCGGCACAATCAGGGCGACCAGATCGACCTGAGCGAACTGGCTCTGAGCACGGCGGTCACGCTCAACCTCGGCGGATCGGTTTTCACCAGTCAGGCCGGTGAACTGATCCAGACCGTCTCGGGCCTGACCGTGACCTTGCAAGGCGATATCAACGGGGATGGCCTGGCCGACTTCGCATTAACGGTAATGTCGCAGGGCGTGCCGCTGGTAATCGGTGATTTCGTGCTCTAGGGGTTTGCCCGTACGACCGAAGTGAGGCGGTCGCCAGTCGGAGAACTGTGACGCACCCGAAACTCCCGGAAACGCGAGGGCGCCAGTTCGTTCAGGGTCCGCGCGTTCCTCTTGCCCCCGTCATCCCCAACGAAAAAGGCCGGAGCGTTTCCGCCCCGGCCTCCTCGTGAACTGCTCGCGAACCGCGCCCCTCAATACACCCGCTTCTTCGGCTTGATGTACTCGATATCGTCGGTCAGCGTGAATTCGTGGACCGGGCGGTAGTCAATCCTGACCTCGCCGCCCTTGCCGCCCCAGCCGTTGAACCAGGCGGCCGTGTGCTTCATCCATTCGGCGTCGTTGCGATCGGGGAAATCCTCGTGCGCGTGGGCGCCCCGGCTTTCCTTGCGGTTGTGTGCGCCGTGGAGCGTGACGGTCGCCTGGCTGATCAGGTTGTCCAGTTCCAGCGTCTCGATCAGGTCCGAATTCCAGATCAGCGAACGATCAGTGACGTTGATGTCTTCCATCCGCTGGTACGTCGCGGCCAGCTTGGCCTTGCCTTCGGCCATCAGGTCATCGTTGCGGAACACGGCGGCATGCAGCGACATCGTGCGCTGCATGTCGGTGCGGATGTCCGCCGTGGCTGAACCGCCCTTGGCGTAACGGAAGTGATCGAGCCGGCCGAGCGACAGATCGGCCGAATCCTTGGGCAGTTCGGCATGCGCCGAACCCGGCTTGATCAGCTGCTGGAGACGGTGCCCGGCGGCGCGGCCGAACACCACCAGGTCGATCAGCGAGTTCGAACCAAGGCGGTTGGCGCCGTGGACCGAAACACAGGCCGCCTCGCCCACCGCGAACAGGCCGGGGACGATCGTTTCCGGATTGCCGTCGGCGCCGATGGTGACGACTTCGCCGTGATAGTTGGTCGGGATGCCGCCCATGTTGTAATGGACGGTCGGCACGACCGGCAGCGGCTGGCGGGTCAGGTCGACGCCGGCGAAGATCTTGCCGCTTTCGGTGATGCCGGGCAGGCGTTCACCCAGCACCTTGGGATCGATGTGATCGAGGTGCAGGTGGATGTGGTCCTTGTGCGGGCCGACGCCGCGCCCTGCGCGGATTTCCAGCGCCATCGACCGGCTGACGACGTCGCGGCTGGCCAGATCCTTGGCCGAGGG
>JANLUV010000182.1:0-1503 GCA_031363685.1 Alphaproteobacteria bacterium
CAGATCGCGGAACTGCTCGGCTCGGGCAGCTTCGCCGGCGCACCGGTCGATCTGGCGGACGGCTTCATCCACCTCTCGACCGAAGGGCAGCTGCCCGAAACGTTGCGCAAACACTTCGGCGGGCAGGCCGACTTGTGGATCGTCGAGACCGATCTGGTCACGCTGCACGATCTGGTGCGTTGGGAACCGTCACGCGGCGGGCAGTTGTTCCCGCATGTCTACGGCGAACTCCCGCTGACGGCGGTGCTGGGCCATGGCCCGCTGGTCTGGTCCGATGACGGCAAGGTGTTGTTGCCGCATTGATCCGGTTACAGCCGGCTTGTCCTGCGATGCCTCGCGGGGTTAGGGCACGGCGATGAATTATGACATCCACATCATCGGCGGCGGGCTCGCCGGCTCGGAGGCCGCGTGGCAACTCGCGCGGCGCGGCGTGCGCGTCCGGCTGTCGGAAATGCGCGGCGCCGCGCCCGACAAGGGCGGGGAGCGCAGCCCAGCGCACCAGACGGATGATCTGGCCGAACTGGTCTGCTCCAACTCGCTGCGCTCGGACGACGATACCAAGAACGCGGTCGGGCTGCTTCACCACGAGATGCGGGCGTGCGGGTCGCTGATCATGGCAGCGGCGGACGCGGCGCGGGTGCCCGCAGGCTCGGCACTGGCGGTTGACCGCGCGGCGTTTTCGGCCGGAATCGAGGCAGCGCTGACCGCGCAGCCGACGCTGGACCTCGTGCGTGAACGGATTGACCGGCTGCCCGAGGCCGGGCTGACGATCGTCGCCACCGGTCCGCTGACCGCCGCCGCGCTGGCCGACAGCATCGGCGCGGCGACCGGGGCCGATGCCCTTGCGTTCTTCGATGCCCTGGCGCCGATCGTCTACCGCGACAGCGTGAACATGGACGTGGCGTGGATGGCATCGCGCTGGGACAAGAGCGCGGATGCCTCGCTCGCGCTTGGCGGCGACGGCAAGGATTACATCAACTGCCCGATGGACAAGGACCAGTACCTGGCGTTCCGCGCGGGGCTGCTGGCCGGCGAAAAGACCGAGTTCAAGGAATGGGAGGCCAATACTCCCTATTTCGACGGGTGCCTGCCGGTGGAAGTGATGGCGCAGCGGGGCGAGGATACCTTGCGGTTCGGGCCGATGAAGCCCGTTGGCCTCGACAATCCGCGCACCGGGCGGTGGCCCTATGCGGTGGTCCAGCTGCGGCAGGATAACGCGGTGGGCACATTGTGGAACATGGTCGGCTTCCAGACCAAGCTGAAATACGCCGATCAGAGCCGCGTGTTCCGGATGATCCCGGGGCTGGAGGAGGCGGAATTCGCCCGGTTCGGCGGGCTGCACCGCAACACCTTCCTTAACTCCCCGGTGCTGCTCGACCGCCAGCTACGCCTGAAAAGCGCGCCGCATGTCCGCTTCGCCGGGCAGATCACCGGGTGCGAGGGCTATATCGAAAGCGCAGCGATCGGCATGCTGGCCGGGATCATGGCGGCGGGTGAACTGGC